>JAYUYB010000232.1:0-1804 GCA_043752655.1 Chloroflexota bacterium | reverse complement strand
TACCAGGCATAGGGCTGCGGTGGCCGGGGCACCAGCGCCTCGCCAAGGGCCGCATATGCTGGGTGGCAGCGGCCCAGCCCGAAGCTCAGATTGGTCGGCGTTGGCGCGTCGGGCTTGAAGGTCGGCATCGTGTGCGCGTAGGTCTGGAGCAGCCGCAGCAGCGACGGCATCAGCGCCACCAGCGACACGCCGGACTCCACCGCCAGGCCCACCACGTTGAGCGCCTCGGCCCAGCGCAGCTTCCTGGTGAGCACGTAGCCAAGCGGCCGGTCGTCGCCGCCGACGATCAGCGCGGTCTGCCAGTAGCCACCAGAGTACTCCTGGGTCGCGCCGTCGTGGTTCCAGCGCAGGTAGGTCTCGTCGAGCGTGGCGGAGACCAGCGAGGGCGCCCCGCTGTGGTAGGTCGCCTGCTCGTGCTGGTAGAGCTGTAGCACCAGCGGCAGATCGGCGGGGGTGATCGGGCGCAGGCTGTACGGCTCCGCCGTGCCAGGCTTCAGCTTCGGGATCGCGTCGAACCAGACCGTGCGCTCGCCATCAAGGTCGAGGGCGTACTCGTAGCCAAACTGGCGATAGTAGAAGGGGATGCCGGTGATCCCCTGGAGCATATCGCCGCGTGCGGTGCTACGGGCGTGGATCAGCTCGAACAGTGCGCGCACCAGCCCGCGGTTGCGATAGTCGGGGTGGCTCGCCACCAGCTCGGGGCGGCCCACGGCAAACGGGATGCCGGCGTAGCTCCAGGTTGCCCGCAGCAGACAGGTGGCTGCCACGATGCGGCTAGTGGCGCGCTCCTCGACGACGGCGAAGTCGCCGGGGCCGATCAGGGGGTGCCGCCCGCTCATGGTGTCGCGGGTGTAGCTGGCAATCCAGAGGTTCGGCGGCTCGTCGGCGGCGTCGCGGAAGACATGGCTGTAGAGCTGCACGATTCCGGCGCAGTCGTCGTCGGACGCCCAGCGCAAAAGCAGGCCATCGTCGAGCTCGCGTCGGTACTGGGGCGCCTGGGCCATCGTATGCTGTTCCATGCTACCTCGGGAATTTCGCAGTTCGCCGTTCTCACGCCCCCAAGCGCAAACTGACACTGACACTGGTACCTGACTCCTGCCGCCTGACTACTGCTCCTGGACAAGTGCCGCATAGACCTCGGGGCAGTGGCACGGCACAATGCGCACGTCGGGGCGGGCCTGGCCGAAGGCGTGGAGCGCCGCCAGCGTTGCCGTCACGGCGCGGGGGTCGTCCACGATCAGGTTGGTGATGCGGGCCGGCGGGCGCTGCTCACGGATGGAGCGGCTGGTCCAGGCCCCATCTGCGGCGAGCAGCACGCGGCCCTGGGCGGTGGTGACGAGGGCGCCGATCTGGCCGCGCGCGTGGCCGGGCAGCGCCACCAGGAGCAGCGACCCGTCGCCGAAGAGGTCGTGGGTGGGGCCGAGGTGTGGTAGGGGCGGCCCGGTGAAGGGTGGGAGCGCCCTGGCGCGCGCACTCAGGTCGTCGGGGAGCAGCGCGGGCAGCGCGCCCCGGCGCAGCGCGCCGAGCCCGCGCCGGCCGTAGACGCTCTCCAGCGCGTCGGCGCTGGCGATGATCTCGGCTGCGGGGAAGTCGCGCAGGCCGGCAACGTGATCGGCGTGAAAGTGCGACACAATGATGCGGCGGATCGCGGCGGCGCCAATGCCGCGCGCGGCCAGCTGCTGCACCGCCTCTAGCTCCGGGCTGAGGCGCAGCGGTGTGCTGTAGCGGTAGAGCCGGTAGGGCCAGGCGCGCGTGGCCTCCAGCATGCGCATGGCGTAGCCGGCGTCGAACAGGCTCCAGCCGT
>JAYUYB010000231.1:0-4786 GCA_043752655.1 Chloroflexota bacterium | reverse complement strand
TCTCGGGCAACGGCAGCAGATCCTGCGCCTCACCATCGATCGCGTGGGTGATAAAGAGCAGCCGGTCTTCCGCCGTCAGATCGCGAGCGTACTTGAATGTATGGCCACCCCAGACATCCGTAAGAACAGCCACCCGATGGTGCGGCGTGCAACGGAAGATCGTGCCCGATTCGGTGACGATCTCAACAATCGCCTGAACGCCCTGATCCACCCAGCCTGTAACAGTCTTATAGCCCGTGGCCGTCATCACGCGGTCGCCCTCGCGCACCTCTTCGATTGGAATTGCGCCGCGCTCGGTGTGAACGCGCGTACCCTTTGGCATGCAGCGCCTCACCCCCCCGCTGACGGCGGCGTTGCCCACCGAGCACATCATGTCGTGGGCGTCGATCGGGCGCAGGTAGCTGCCCTGGCGCGCCAGGACGCGCGAGCGCACAAAGTCGAGCATCACGCGCAGCGGCTCGGGGCCAGAGGCGCGCCCGCCCTTGGTGCGCAGTGCTGCGCCCGCCGCCCGCAGCTGCGAGAGATCGAAGTGCATGTCGCCGCCGTCGAACCATGTCTCCAGGCCCGTGCGCAGCGCGTGCGCCCAGCCCTCGGCGGAGTCCTCGACCACAAGGCGCGACGGCGCGTGGCCCTGCTGGCGGCGGATGCGCGGGAAGTTCTCGACGTAGCGGCCCTCCACGGAGAAGCCCACGCCGCAGCCGCTCATGGAGATCGTCAGGGCCTCGACGAACGAGTCGATGCTCTCGACGGGCTGGTACGAGCAGTTGTAGATGGCGACATTGTTGCGCCGGGCGGCGGCGCCGGCCATGGCGAGCAGCCGCATCGACGGCATGGAGCGCATCTCGAGGATGGCCTTGCGCACGCGCCCGTAGGTCTCGGCGGGCAGACGCGGGCCGGCCAGCTCGTGGAGGAAATCCACCGAGCGATCAACCGTCTCGACCCACGTCTCGCGCCGCCCGAACTCATAGTTGAAGCGCGAGTACTTGTCGAAGAACTGGAACTTCTGGAGCGCCGTGGGGAAGTACTGGTCGGAGTCGGCGAAGGCTTTGCGCACCTCGTCGGGGATGGGGCGCTCCACGCGCTTCTTGGCGTGCTCGGCGCGGTAGAGGATGTAGTGCTTGGCGGCCTCGAACTCGCCCGCCGCCTGCAACACCAGCTCCACATGATCCTGGACGCCCTCCACCGTGGGGACGCCGCCGTTTTGCTGGGCGGCCAGGATGTTGATCACGCGCCTGGAAAGCTCCTCGATCGAGACCTGGGGCGTGCGGCTCAGGCTGGCGAAGCAACGGGCGAGCGCATTCTCGATGCGCTCAATGTCGAACGCTACCACCCGGCCATCGCGCTTGATAATCGTCGAGGGAAGCTCGATCCCAGCCTGATCAATGGCGGGGTAGCCGCCTCTTGCTCGTCCGTTCGCGGACCCAACCGTTTCGATAGACATGAGACAGACTCCTCCAAAGCTCCCCACATGGGGCGTAACAGAGATCAACGTGCGCGCCAGCCACTTTTGCCTACGGGTGTGTAAATGTGACGCACGGCACAAGGGCAGCAAGAAGCCTGCCAGAGCTGACGCTTCGGCAGGCGTGCTGCACTAGATGTTGTGCAGTAAGCTTATGTAGAGCACTATATGTTGTGGCGAGGACGACGTGAGAAACTATAGCACGCCCATGTCGGGGTGTCAAGGCGGAGCATACTGGGGAGAAACTGTTGACAACATGTGGAAAAGCCCGGTGGGACTGGCCCTGCCGAGCGAGAGGTGCAGCTTCTGGTTTCACCTTCCCGGAAGCGCAGCGTGGCTCACGCGAAGATCTCTTCGGGGCAGCGCCCCTCCCAGGCCGAAGGCGCCGCCACGCCGAGCAGGCGGGCGATGGTTGGGGCGGTGTCGAGCAGGCTCACGGGCGCGGAAATGCGGTGCCCGGCGCGGATGCCAGGGCCGGCCACCACCCAGGGGATGGTCATATCCTCGGGGCTAGCGGTACCGTGGGTGCGCTCGTGGCCGCCGTGGTCGCTCTGCACCAGCACGTGGGCGTCGGCGGGCAGGGCGGCGAGCAGCTGGCCCAGGTAGCCATCCACCAGGGCGAGCTGCTGAAGGTACTCGGGCGCCATCCAGCCGTAGGCGTGGCCCACCGTGTCCACCGAGCCATAGTAGACAAACAGGAAGTCGAGCTGCTCTGCGCGTGCGGCGCGCAGAGCCTCGGCGGCCAGCGCCTGCTCGTAGGCTGCTGGGTCGAGGGGCGGCTCGCGGAACCAGCTGTAGGCCAGCTGCTCGGGGCGGCTGAGGTCGCGCAGCGGCTCCCAGCTGCTCACAAAGCCGCTGCGCATGCCGGCGGCGCGCAGGGTCTCCACCAGGCCGATGAGCGGGCGGGCGGGGGGCATGTAGAGATTCGTAGTAGTGCCGTGGCGCTCTGGCGGGGCGCTGTGAAAGATCGTCATGTGGCAGGGGAGCGTCACCGAGGGCATCGTGCTGCGGGCGACCATGCTGCTCGCGCCGCGCGCCGCGAGGGCCAGCAGATTTGTGCAGCCAGCGGGCTCCAGAGCGTCGGGCCGGGCGCCGTCGATCATCACAAATACGAGCATGGCCACTCCTTCTGATGCGGTCTCTCAGCTTGTGGGCGCATCGAGCAGCAGGCAGGCCTCGGGGGGAAAGTGGAGCAGCACCTCGGCGCCACGCTGGGGCAGCTCCAGATGGGGCTGGTTGAACAGATCAAAGACCAGCGACTCGTCGCCCAGGCTTACGCGCAGGCGCACCAGGGCGCCCTGGAAGATCACATCCTCCACAGTGCCACGCAGCCGGTTGGGGCCATCGGCAGTCTCGGCAAGGCTGATCGCCTCGGGACGCAGGGCCAGGCTCACCTCGGAGGCGGCGGGCCGGCTCGCCAGGGCATGGCCAAGCGTGAGCAGCTGCCCGCTTACGCGCGCGGTGCCAGCTTTTGGATCGAGCACCGTGGCGCGCAGGGTGTTGAGGGTGCCCACAAAGGCGGCCACGAACGGCGTCTGCGGCTGGTTGTAGATCTGGCGCGGGGTGCCAACCTGCTCGATGCGGCCGCGGTGCATCACCACCACGCGGTCGGCCATGGAAAGGGCCTCCTCCTGGTCGTGGGTGACGAAGATCGTGGTGATGCCGAGCTGGCGCTGGATGGCGCGGATCTCGTTGCGCAGGCTCACGCGGATCTGGGCGTCCAGGGCGGAGAGCGGCTCGTCGAGCAGCAGCAGCCGGGGCCTGATGGCGAGGGCGCGGGCGAGGGCCACGCGCTGCTGCTGGCCGCCAGAGAGCTGGTAGGGGAAGCGCCGCTCATAGCCTATCAGGCCGATCAGGCGCAGCATCTCATCCACCCGAGCGCGAACCTCGGCGGCAGGCTTGCCCGCCACGCGCAGGCCGAAGGCGATGTTCTCGGTGACGTTCAGGTTGGGGAAGAGCGCGTAGGACTGAAAGACCATGCCCAGGCCGCGCTTGCTGGCGGGCTGGTGCGTGATCTCGACGCCGTCGAGCACGATCTGGCCTGTGCTCGGCGCCTCGAAGCCGGCGATCATGCGTAGGGTGGTCGTCTTGCCGCAGCCACTTGGGCCAAGGAACGAGATAAACTCGCCGCGCTCGGCCGCCAGGTTGAACTGCTCGACGGCGAGGGATGGGCCGAACTGCTTGCTGACATCCCTCAGCTCAAGGAAGGCCATTAGGGTCGCTCCGGTAAGGCGAGGGAACAGGGAATAGGGAACAGGGTACCGGGGGCGGAGCAAGCCCTGAGCCCAGCCGCATGTGCTACACCTGACAGCGTGTACCATGAATGCTCGCTCATACCCTGTTCCCAGTTCCCTGTACGCTGCTCCCTTGGAGCTACCGCTGCCTGCGGCGGCGCTGGCTTAGCAGCTCCACGGCGGCGATCGAGGCCCAGGTAAGGGCGAAGCTGATCACGGCCAAGGCTGAGGGCTCATACACCTTGCTGCTGCTGAGCAGGTTGATGTAGGGGCCGAAGGCTGGCTGCGAGAGCAGCGAGGCGATTGTGAACTCGCCCATCACAATCGCGAAGGTGATGAAGGCGCCGCTGAGCAGGGCAAGATAGATGTTGGGGAAGATCACACGCAGCATGGTGGTGAGCCAGCCGGCGCCAAGGCTCTGGGCCGCCTCGGTGAGGGCGCGCAGGTTGATCGCGCGCAGGCCCGTGTCCACCGCGCGGTACATGTAGGGCAGCGAGAGCATCACGTAGCCGCCGATCAGCAGCACGTAGGTGCCGGAGCGGCTGTTGGTGAGCGGCGTGCGGTTGTAGCTGCGGATCAGCCCGAACACCAGCACCACGCCCGGCACCACCAGCGGCAGCAGGGTGAGCAGCTCCACGGCGGGGCGGGCCTGCGGCAGCCGCAGCTGCACCAGGTAGGCGGTGGGCACAACCAGCAGCGTGCTCACGAGGATGCTGAGCAGGGCGGCCTGGAACGAGAAGCGAAAGCTGTCGAAGAAGGCGGGCGAGGCCAGCACATTGCTGTAGGCTAGCAGGCTCAGCTCGCCCCGGCGAGCCTGGAGCGAGAACTGGAGCGTTGCCCAGAGTGGGAGCAGGAAGTAGACGCCCCCGAGGGCAAGCCAGATCCAGGGCCACGGGCTGCGTCGGGCCATAGGGCTGCTCCCTCAGCTGGTGCGCCGCTCGGAGAGGCGCTGGCACCAGGTGTAGATGGCGATCGTCACGAGCATCACGGCGATCATGCCGAGGGCGAGGGCGTTGCCGAGGCCAGGGTTGGCGAGGGCGTCGCTGCTCAGCTGCGCGCCAATCAGCACGGTTACGACGTTGCCCTGGCTGCC
>JAYUYB010000230.1:0-11271 GCA_043752655.1 Chloroflexota bacterium | reverse complement strand
CCACAGGGCCGGCGTGGCAGGCGATGAGATGATTCAGCTCCGTCCGATAGGCACGCGTGGTGTGGGGCGAGCACTCGGCCCGCTGGAGGTCCGAGAGGAAGCGCGAGATGGCCTCGGGAAGCGGCAGCGTCTCCATCAGCGCCTCGTTCCTGTGATAATCCTGGCCTGGCGGCGTATCCAAGGAAGCAGTGGAAGGCTTCCCAATCCGGGGCTCCGGCCACGTTTACTGTGAGAACGTTCATTCTCTCAGGAATGCGCACCCATCCATGAGAATATCTACACGTTACCGATTATTGCGCTCTCTGTTCCTATGTTGCACAGAGCCCAAAATAGTCGCTGCGCGAGGCTGCCAGTTGTGGTATCTGCCCGCGTATTCGCCAGACTTCTCGCTGATCGAACTGGCATTTGCCAAAATCAAAGCGGAACTGCGCCGGGTTGGTGCTCGCACGCGGGAGGCGTTGGAGCAAGCGGTTGCCCAAGCCTTGAAGCAGATTTTACCCGACGAGGCTCGTGCCTTCTTCGTCCATTATGGCTCTCGCCTCCACTCTGACCTAGTTCAGTGGTTCTGCTCTTAGCTATAAAAGACAGAATGGCACTCCTGGCAACGAGCCAGGAGTGCCATTCTGTCTTTTCGACCCGAATCGAACGTGACCGTGTGAACCTACGGTGCGTTCAGCACTACATTGCATCCCGCCGGCCGGTTGGTCTGCCCGGTCTTCAAGCACTCCTCTACATACTCGTTCAGCGCGGCGGCGTCCCAGCTGTTGAAGAAGTCGGCGTGCATACCGTACCACGGTAGCGCACGTGCCGAGCCGCTAGGCCCACCGAGCGTAAAGTTACCGCCGATGTAGCCCCCGTTCACCTCATACGTGATGCTTAGGCGCAGTTTCGGCACGCGCAGCGGGTGGGTTGATGGGCACGGCTGGTTGGCCTCTGCGTAGGCCATATGCCGCCGGTGGTCCGACGAGTCGAGCCGGGGCGTGTCAAGATTGTTGTTGTGCACGGCCACACAGTTCGGAAAGCGGATCATCAGCGAGAGGTACTGATCCGTAGCGCACATGGGCGGGTTGTTGCTCATGAGCGGCTGTTCAGGGCCCTGGTTGTTGCGGTCGCGGCATAGCCAGCGGATTGCTCCGTCGGGCTGCGCCCCCGTCGCCATAGCATCGCCGGCAATAATTTTCAACCCCTGCGGGAATGTTTTCAAGACGGTGCTGCGGTCCGACCCGGAGTAGTGGGCGTAGTAGTAGGCCCGGGCGCGGTAGGGAACCTTCATGCCTTGACCATCATACAGCGTCGGCACCCAATAGGCCGCCGTGTCGTTGGGGTCGAGCGTACACGTAGTTCCACCGGCCAACAGCGAAGTCAGCGTCGAGTTCTCGTTGGTGGTCGTGTTGCCGAAGAATTGATGCTCGTGGGCGGCGTTGTTCTGGCCAGGGTAGACGATTGGGTCATCCTGCGTGATGTGGCTCGTTGCGCAGGGGATCTGGAAGAACGGGCCATTGTTCGTGCCGATGGCCGGAGGCTCAATCAGCGGCGGCTCTGTCTGACCGCCGGTCGTTACGCTGAGCACGGGGGCGGTGGCGGCAGGGCCTTCTTTGCTCGCAATCTGAACCAGGTGATCTGAAATGCCGTCGTCAACGAGCACGAAAGAGGCGATGTTATCGCCATCAGTCTGCTGCTGCACGTAGTCGGTTACGTTCAGGGTCACCAACCCGGTTGAGTGAATGTGGGCCGTGGTGATCGTGTCGCCTCGGGTAGGCTCATACCGCCGCGTCACGTTGCTCTCGGTCCAACTTGTTGTCGACATCGCCCCGGATAGTGTGTCGGCCGTCGCTGCTAACGAAAGCATGAGGGAGCCAGATGGCACCGCCGTAACGTGGAGCTGTAGCGTTGCGCTGCTGACCGTACCACTGATGCCGCTAACATCGAACTTGAGGTAGGCGCGTCGGTCGTACGTGGCGCTCGTAACCGGGCTATTGTTGATTTCGAGTACTGGCTGAGTGCCGTAAACCTGAGTCAAGCCAGTACCGCCGCGAATGTACGAGTCGTTGGTTGGGGGAAGGCTGATTGTGGCTGCGAGGGCTGTCGGAGCGACATGAAGCGCTCCCACGAGCATCAAACACATGACCAAGGCCAGAGCCACGTGAGTCGAGGGGTGCCAACGGCGACGGTGCCTGAGCATACCAGTTCCTTTGGGTGGGGGATACGGACACACGACAGTACCCGTATGGCAGGCGCAGTGTTGCCAAAGGGTAGGGGCGAACCTGTCGAGAGGAGGATGTGTATTACTATAATACTATAGTAGATTTAGGTTGTCTAGTAGCAAATCGCCGGTCATATTTGTGCATGAACTCAGTTAAACTTTATCGAAAATCCCGGCTGAAAGCCCCGTCCGCTTGCGGCGGGGATGAAGGCCGGGCCCGCCGGAGGCGGGCAGTCAGCGTGCCCCGATGCGGTCGCCGGTGTAGGCCGGTTGACTCCGGGAAATCCTGGAGAGCCAATAAGGTTGCACATGCTCGTCTGTTCAACCTACGCCAAAGCCTTGTACAGGTGTTCGCAGTACCTGTGCAACACCCTGCACCGTGCCATAGCTATGCGCTGGTACAGCAGCATTCCAGCAGCACTCAGCACAACGGTTAAATTAATTGTTATTTCCGATCCATGTGCGTAGCTTGATGCTAGATATTCTGCTGTGCTATGCTCGGGCACACCAGTGACCCTCGCACCGCAGCAACGAAAAGGATGCCCATGCGCGCACCGCTCTGCCTTCTACTGGCGCTCGTCGCGCTCGCCCTGCTCCCCTTCGCTACGCCCGCCGCGGCCCAGGCTGATCAGCGCTGCTTTCCCGAGACTGGACAGTGCATTGCCGGGCCGATCCGTGCGTACTGGGAGCGCAGCGGCGGCCTTGCCACGTTTGGGTTCCCGATCACCGCCCAGGCCGCCGAAACGGTTGAGGGCACGCCGCTTCAGGTACAGTGGTTCGAGCGCGACCGGCTGGAGATTCAGCCTGACGGGCGCGTGACCGCAGGCCGCTTGGGCGTGGAGCGTCTGGAGCAGCTCGGCACGCCCTGGCAGCAGGGTGCCGGGGCAGCGGCAGGCGCAGGCTGCACCGCGTTCCCCGAAACCGGCCATCAGGTCTGCGGCACCTTTGCGGCGTACTGGCGGGCCAATGGCGGCCTGGAGCGCTTCGGCTTCCCCGTAACTGGCGCGTTCACGGCTGAGCTAGAGGGGCGCTCCTACACCGTCCAGTATTTCGAGCGCCGACGCTTCGAGCTGCACCCGGAGCTTGGCCCGAACAGCGTGCTGCTCGGGCTCCTCGGCCGCGAAGTCTTCAACGCGCGCCAGGGGCAGCCCCAACCCATTGCGCCGCCGCCTGCGCTACCACTCCCGCCGCCGAATGTCCCGGCGCCGGGTGCTGGCGACGCGGGATGTGGGAACGACCCTGGCCCTGTGGCCCCGGAGTCTCCGGTGACCATCGTCGCGGTCAACGACCGCGCAGAGGTGGTGACACTGCGCAATGTCAGCGGCGCGCCGGTGAACCTCGACGGCTGGCGCATGTGCAGCATTCGCGGCCCACAGGAGCACCGGGGGATCGGCGGTACGCTCGCACCCGGCGAGCAACGCGACTTCCGACACCAGGGCGACACGATCTGGAGCAACAGCGACCGCGACCCTGGCGCGCTCTACAACGCGCAGGGCCAGCTGATCAGCTACTGGGCCGACTGAGCGGGCACACAAAAGCGGGCGGTGGAGTATCTCCACCGCCCGCTGACTTCCGCACCACCGCCAGAGCGCTACGTGTTGACTGTTAATAAGAGAATAAGGGTTAACCCGATGCTACCAGAACAACAAGTAAACAACCCCACCGCAAGTGGTGGAGGCTTTCTTATTGACTACCTTGCGTCTCAAGCGGACGGCTCGTAGCCCTCAAGCTCGCTATCCTGGTCTTGGATGTAGCGCTTGATAAGGTCGGCGGTGACGTGATCGCCTGCAGAACCAACATAATAGCCATCGGCCCAGAGTTTGCCGCCCCAGTGGGTACGCCGGAGCTGAGTTCGGTAGGCTGCGAACAGTTCGCGGGCCGTGATGCTCTTGAGCACGTTCATCACCGTGGCCGGGGCGTCACGCGGCGGGCAACTCACAAACAGATGTACATGGTCTGGTTGAATGGTCAGTGCCTCGATGAGCCATTCCCGCTCGTCACAGACCTCGCGAATCAGCTCTTCCAGCCGTGCAGCCAGGCTTCCCGTCAGCATTGCCCGGCGGTAGCGCGGGATCCAGACGAAGTGATAGGCCAAGCGGTAGACGGTATGCGCGCCACGACGAGCGTTCATGCGCGTGATCATACCGCACACAGGCCTGTTCCCGCAGGCAGTAGGTTATCCTTGCAAAGTCACTGATAGCCCGCCTCCGGCGGGCTGGCTTTCCTCCCCGCCGCAAGCGGGCGGGGTTTCCAGCCGAGGTTTCATGAACACGCACGAGCAGATCCGCGCCGCGCACGCTTGACCCGTAGCGAGATGGGCCAACTGGAGCCCTCGGTGGACTTCGGCCGCACAAGCCGTGGGGAGAGCCGGTGCGAGCGATGGTTGAGGTACAGGCTGAAACCGAGATGGACGCGCCCTCGGCAGTATGGTATGGTGCGAATATCGCAGCGCGAATCGCAATGTGAAATCTCATCGACGCATCATACCCCACTCATGACAAGCCGCTCGCTACTGCTACTGGCCGACGACGAGGCCGCGATCACCGATCAGCTCGGACCGTTCCTTGAACGGGCGGGCTTCAGCGTGCGCGTGGCCGCCGACGGTGCTACTGCCCTGGCCCGCACTGCCGAGCTGCGCCCAAGCCTGATCGTGCTCGACGTGATGATGCCCCAGCTCGACGGGCGTGAGGTGCTGCGGCGCCTGCGCCGGGCCGGCGATTGGACCCCCGTGATCCTGCTCACACGGGTGGGCGATGCCACCGAGCGGGCAATGGCCTTGGAGGAGGGTGCGGACGACTACCTGAACAAACCCTTCGACCCTCACGAGTTAGCCGCCAGGGTCAAGGCGTTGCTGCGCCGTGCCACGGCGGGTCGGCCCTCGTTGGCCGCCGCCCAGCAGCTGGTGAGCGGCCCGCTGCGGCTCAACCGCGCCTCCCGCCGCGTCACCCTCGACGGCGCCGAACTGCCTCTGACCCACAAGGCGATCGCCCTGCTCGAATACATGATGACCCACCCCGACGAGGTACTCACCCGCGAGCGGCTGCTGGACGCCGTCTGGGGCTGGGATCATCCGGTTGGCACACGGGCGGTTGACACCAGGGTGGCCGAGTTACGGCGGGCGCTAGCCGAGGACGCCGCCGAGCCGCATTTCATCGCGACGGCCGCAGGCATTGGCTACCGCTTTATCAGCACTGTCGAGGTGCCGACGTGAGGCGCACAGCCCTGATCGCCGCGCTGCCAGCGTTGGCGGCTCTGACCCTGGCCGCCCTGGTCGTCGCCGACCTGGTGCCGCGGCCTACGCTGTATCTGCGGGCCGATCTCGCCACAGCCGCACTACTGGCGGCCCTGGTTCTGGCGGGCCTCGGTTTGGTCGCCATCTCCGCTCAACGTGCGCGGGATCTCGCCGCATGGCGCGCGCAGGAGCGGGCCGACGATGACCGTAGGCGCTTCCTGCGACGCCTCGACCACGAGCTGAAGAACCCGCTGATGGCGGTCCGCGCCGGCCTCGCCAACCTGGCCGCTGAGACGCCAGCAGCAAGCGCCACGGTGGGCAGCGTGGAAACCCAGGTGCTGCGCCTCGCCGGTCTGGCCGCCGATCTGCGCAAGTTGGCCGACCTGGGAACCAAGCCCCTGGAGCGGGAGCCGGTGGCCCTGGACGAGCTGCTGGACGAGCTGATGGAGCTTGCCCGCGAGCGGCCCGAGGGTGCCGCTCGGACCATCATCTTGAGCCTCCCGCAGGCGCCCTGGCCGCTCCCGCCTATTGCTGGCGACCGCGATCTGCTGTTCCTGGCACTCTACAATCTGCTTGATAACGCGCTCAAGTTTACCGGTCCTAGCGACACGATCGAGCTGCGGGCCTTTGAGGATGGCAATGCAATCGTGATCGAGATTGCCGACACCGGGGCCGGGGTCGACGCCGCCGATCAGCCCCACGTCTGGGAGGAGCTGTACCGGGGTACTGCCGCCCAGGGCACGCCGGGCAGTGGCCTGGGCATGCCACTGGTGCGGGCAATCGTCGAGCGCCACGGCGGCGAGGCGAGCTTGCGGAGTAGGCCCGGCCAGGGGACGGTGGTGCGGGTGCGGCTGCTCGGGCACTGAAGAACCTCCAAACGCACGTCGGAACGTGGGGAGAGCCCTGGGGGGCCTGGTCGTAGGAGCATCCTTGAACACTATCCCACGGCTGCTTGTCGCCCTCACCCTGCTGCTTGCCGGCTGCACCCTGCAGGCCGGCGTCGAGCGCGCACAGGCTGACGACCCGGGGGCGGTCGCGACGAGCGAGGCCCAGGCGACCCGGCTAGCCGCCCTGGAGCAGACGGTGGCCGCCCAGTCGGAGCGGCTCGCAGCGTTGGCGGCGGCCGCAGCGAGCCCCGAGCCGACCCCTGCGGCGGTGCTCACACCGTCGTCGGGCCAGCTGGCCTACGTGCAGGGCGGCGATATCTGGGTGCGAACGCTCCCGGACGGCGAAGCCCGCCGCCTCACGGCCGACGGACGCAACCGCGAGCCCCACTGGTCGCCCTCCGGCGGCTGGCTCAGCTTCCGCAAGGACGGCGGCCTCTGGCTGATGCGGGCTGATGGCACCGGGGGCCGCTCCCTGGGCGCGGCCAGCGACGCCGCCTGGTCGCCCGTCGACGATCGGCTGGCCTATATCAACTGGGATCGCTCGGGGTTCTTCATCCTCGACCCGGAGGCGCTGGCCAACACCGACGCCAGCGGCGAGGGGCGGTTAGTCTTCGTGTCGGAGCTCCCCGCCGACCAGTCGCAGACGATCCACGGCTTCGCCTGGTTGCCGGAAGGCACTGACGTAGCCTTTGGCGTGAGCACATGGGAGGGCGAGCAGCCGACTGCGGCGGCGGTCTGGCAGGTTGGCACCACGCCCGAGGATGCCGAGCCGTGGGTGCGCTTTGACCCGGGCGAGGCCTCGGCGGCGCTGCTCCCAGCGGCCTGGGGCTCCGGCGGCGAAGGACTGCTGATCCTGCGGGATGCCGAGCACGACGAAAACTTTGCCGATGATCTGCCGCTGCTGCTCGCCCCGGACGACACGACGCTAGAGCTTCCGACCCCGCTGCAACGCGGCGAGGCCTTCCTCGGCCGCGCCCCCGACGGCGCGGCCCTGGCACTTGCGCTCGGCGCCGGCACCTCTACCTGGGAGGGCAAGAAGCTGACGCTGCTCGATCTCAGCGACGGCGAGCTGTGGGAGCTCACCGGCGAAGATACCGTTGCCCTGACGCCCCGTTTCGCCCCCGACGGCCTTCGGCTCGCCTATGTCGCAATGCCCGCTTCCAGCGACCTGCTGGAGCGGCGCATCTGGCTACGCGACCTGGGCGACGACGTGCCCCGGCAGCTCACCGGCGACCCGCTTTACCGCGACGAGTCGCCCTTCTGGTCGGCCGATGGCGAGCAGCTTTTCTTCCTGCGCATGACCCGCGACGGCCGCGTCTCGCTCTGGGTAATCGCCACCGACGGCGGCGCCCCCCGTCGCCTGGTGGACGAGCTGACGCCCGCCCCGGACTGGTTCGCTAACGAGGGCGCCCCCGACTGGGCCGAGCTGTTTAGCTGGCACCCAGGGGCGTAGTGCCCAACACCGCAGGCCCCACCCACGCAACCAGCGCATGTGTCGAAGCGGTAACAGGCTGTGCCATGGCTGCTACAGCGCTGTGATACCGGTGTGACGAGCGGCGGTTACCATCAGGCTGTGCTACAGAAAGGAGCAGCCCGATGCGTATCTCTCGCCGCACCTTCTTGCGGGCCGGCGCGCTCACTGGCGCCGCGCTTCCACTTGCCGCCTGCGCTACCGCTCCCACCGCGCCCGCGCCACCGACGACAAGGCAGCCCGCACGTCCCGAACCGCTGCCCGCTGCGCCGCCGCTCGCCGATGAGCTCCCGCCGTCCCTGGCCGTGATCGCCCTTAACCGCCTTGCCTTCGGCCCCCGGCCGGGCGACCTGGAGCGCCTCGATGCCGTTGGGCTGGAGGCGTGGCTCGCCGCGCAGCTCACGCCGACCGACGATGATCCCGAGCTGACGGCGGCTTTGACGGAGGCCACCCTCCAGATCGACTACGAGGCGAGCGATGACTATCCCGCCATCGACGAGCAACGCCCGCTTACGCTGCTTGACGCGCCCCTGGAGCAGCTGTGGCCGCTGACGAATTGGGACGTGGATATCCCCTCGGCCGAGCGGGTGCGTCCGGTGGACGAGGTGCGCGCCGCCACATGGCTGCGGGCTGTCTACAGCCGCTGGCAGCTGCGGGAGGTTCTGACCCACTTCTGGCACGACCACTTCAACGTCGCCGTAGGCAGCGACGTTGCAGGCATTGATGCCACCTGGCCGCACTACGACGCTATGCTGCGGAGCCAGGCGTTTGGTAATTTCCGCACCCTGCTGGAAGCGGTCGCCACGAGCCCCGCCATGCTCTACTACCTCGACAATGCCAGCAGCAGAACCGGGCCCGCCAACGAGAACTACGCCCGCGAGCTGTTCGAGCTGCACACCCTCGGCGCACAGCACTACCTCAACGACCGCTACCGCTCCTGGCGCGAGGTGCCGGGGGCGAGCGAGGGCCAGGCCGCTGGCTACCTCGACGACGATGTGTACGAGGCGGCGCGAGCCTTCACCGGCTGGACCGTAGCCGACGGTACCTTCCTTGACGACGGCGAGACGCTGCCGAACGACGGCAGGTTCCACTACGAGGACGGCTGGCACGATCACTATCAGAAGCGGGTCCTCGGCGTCGAACTGCCCTCGCACGGCCCGCCACTGGCCGACGGCAAGCGCGTGCTCGACCTGGTTGCCTACCATCCCGGCACGGCCCGACACCTCTGTGGCAAACTGTGCCGCCGTCTGGTAGGCGATGATCCGCCGGAGCCGCTGGTAGCGCACGCGGTCGCGGTCTGGATGGAGCAGCAGCAGGCACCCGACCAGATCGGCCAGGTGATCAGGGCGATTGTGCTGACGCCCACGTTCGGCCAGATCTGGGGTCGCAAGCTGCGGCGGCCCTTCGAGCTGGTTGTCGCGTTATTGCGCATGACGCGTGCCAACGTCACTGCCAGCCACGATCTGAGCTGGGCGATCAGCACGCGGGGCCAGGATCTCTTCGCCTGGCCGGCCCCGAACGGCCTGCCCGACGCCGCGCCATTCTGGCTCGGCACCAACGCCACCCTCGGGCGCTGGTCGTTGCCGGTGGAGGTGCTGAGCGGGTGGTATGAGAGCGTCGCGCTCGACCTGTGGGCGCAGACGCCCGCCGAGGCCTCGGCTCACACTATCGTGCGGCATTGGGTTAACAGGCTGCTCGGCAGAGCTGCGCCACCCGCTACCGAGGCCGCCCTGACCAACTTCTTCGCGCAGGCCGGCGACCCCAACCAGGTGCCGAGCTTCGACGATGACGAGGACCGAGCGGCACGCCTGGCCTATCTGGTGGCCCTGATCGCCGTGACGCCAGAGTTTCAGCTGAAGTGACATACAGGAGTAGCTATGAACCGCCGTTCTTTCGCCGCCGGCTGCTCGGCAGCCATCGCCGCCCTGGCCGGCGGCCGCCTCGGCAGGCTCAGCTTCGCCAGCAGCGAGCGCACCGCCCGTGACACGCTGGTGATCGTCTCGCTCCGTGGCGGGATCGACGGCCTGAACCTGGTGGCGCCGGGCGGCGATGCCCATTTCGCCGCCGCCCGCCCGCGCGCACTCCGGGTCGACGAGTCCGGGGCCGAGGCCGGCCTGGCGCTGGCGAACCGCTTGCCGGGCGCCGACTTTCTGCTGCACCCGGCTGCCGCGCCGCTCAAAGAGCTGTACGACAGCAACGCGCTCGCGATCGTCCACGCCTGCGGCCTAGTTCACGGCACGCGCAGCCATTTCGAAGCCATGGACTTGATGGAACGGGCCAGCCCCGGCTCCCGCATCACCTCCGGCTGGCTGAGCCGCTACCTGGCCGCGATCGGTGACAGGGGGGCGCTGACGGCTGTAGCCGCGAGCGAGTACCAGCCAGTGGCTCTGGCCGGCTCACTGGCGGTGAGCATTCCCGACCCGGCCAGCTTCAGCCTGCCCGACCACTGGCGGTATGGCGAGCAGCAGCTCGATCTGCTGCGAACGTTCTACGGCGGCTCGTCAGCGCTGCACCTTGCGGGCCGGACGACCCTCGCCGCACTCGACATGGTGGCGCGGAGTGTTCCCCGGGACGGCGACGGAGCGCCGCTGCCGTACGAGTCGGAGCACGGCGCCGAGTACCCCGACGACTCCGACGCGGCGGAGCTGTCCGTGGCCCTGCAAAGCGTGGCCCACCTGATCAAGCTCGACGTGGGCCTCCGGGTGGCGACCGTGGACTACGGCGGCTGGGACACCCACGACGCTCAGGACGACGTATTCCCCAGCCTGGTCAATGGGCTGGCCCGTGGGCTGGCCGCCTTCTACAACGACCTTGCGGCCTACCACGGGCGTCTGACGGTGCTGGTGCTGAGCGAGTTCGGCCGGCGGCTCAAGGCCAACGACAGCGGCGGCACCGACCACGGCCACGGCAACGTATTGCTGGCCCTCGGCGGCGGGATCAACGGTGGGCGAATGTACGGACGCTGGCCCGGACTCGCCGCCGAACAGCTCGATGACGGGGCCGACCTGGCGATCACCACCGACTACCGGGCCGTGTTAGCGGAGATCCTAGCAGCGCGCACCGACATCGCGTCGGAGGCGGATATTTTTCCGGGTCTGGAGCGGGGCGAGGCGCTGGGGCTTGCCCGAACAGCCTAATAGGGCTCTGGGTAGTTTTGGAACAGAAAACCCGATAAGCGGTCGCGTGTACAAGTGCTTAATCGTCCTGATTCGGTTGCCGGAACGGTCGCCACTCGCCCCGCAGAACGGACTCCGCGAGCGTAAAGCTGTCGCGTCCTAAGACGTTGAGGTGGGCATTGTCGAGTGGGGACAGGCGGGCAATGTCGGCATCCTGAAGTGCATAGCCGTCCGCGCGCAGCTGCGTGAGCGCGCGATCCAGCTAGATGGTGTTCCACAGGACGATGCTGTTGACCACGAACCCGAGCGCGCCCAGCTGGTCTTCCTGCCCTTCGCGGTAGCGTTGCCGCAACTCCCCGCGC
>JAYUYB010000229.1:0-1809 GCA_043752655.1 Chloroflexota bacterium | reverse complement strand
CGAGTTGAGCGGGGCCTGGGCGGCGTGGTAGGCCGCCTCGGCGGCGCGCACAAGCTGGAGCGGTGTCAGCAGTCCTAGGTTGAGATAGGGCGAGAGGCCGGAGTGGTAGAGCAAGGCCGAGCGGGCGGCCATCGCGTCCTCGTAGGGGCCGAACGGGGCCAGGCGCGCGGCGACGAAGACCCGCAGCGCCTCTGCGGCATCTGCGGCCGTCACTGGCAGGGCAAAGTCGGCCACGGTGCCGAGGCAATCAGGGAGGATGTTAACCTCAGCCATCACCGCGCGGGTCACCGCATCGGGCGGGAAGGCCGGCGGCGCAGGCGGCTGCACTGTGCGGGGCAGGGGCTTGCGATTCTCCTCGTCGTAGCTCCACTTGCCGCCGAGGGGGCCGCCTGCCGAGTCGACCAGCACGCCGAAGTGGCGGCGCATGGCCCGGTAGAACGTGGCCATGATCGGCGTCCGCGCGGGGTCTGCAGCGGGGAAGGGGTCGTGCTCGCCGACCAGGAACTGGCTGTTGGGCAGCAGCTCCACCGGGATGCCAAGGGCGCTACCCAGCCCCTGCTGAAGGCGGCGGGTGGGCGCCTCGGCGGCGGCCATGGTGAGCAGGCGGGCCGAGTCGGTCGCTGCGAGATGCTCAGCCAGACCGCTGCGAAAGTCGGCGGTGCGGCGGTAGTCCACGACGTAGCCCCGCGTCTCCAGCTCGGCAGCGTAGTGGCGCATCGCACTGAGCAACAGCACGAGCTTCTTGCGCTGATAGGGCTGCTGGGCAAGGCGAGCGGCGCTTTCGATCAGCAGCACGCGCACGTGCTCACGGCCCACGGCGGCCTCGGCGACAGCCAGGGCCGGGTGGTCCTGGAGCAGCTGGTCGCCCAGGATCCAGACCGAGATGGGGCGGGTCAGGGGCATTGAAGGCGCTCAGCAGAAAGTGGTACCTTCTTCTACGATACCACAATCAGGCCATTCCCGATATCTTACTAAGCTTGCGTCACGGGACCAGATTGTGCTGCATGGCGAGGGCGACCGCCTCAGTCCGGTTGGCGGCGCCCAGCTTGCCGAGGATGTTGTGGACATGGTGGCGCACCGTGTTGCGGCTGATGTAGAGCTGCTCGGCGATCTGCTCGTTGCTCAAGCCCATGACCATCAGCCGCAGCACCGCCAGCTCGCGCTCCGACAGGTCGCCGCCGGGCGCTGGCGGTGTGTTCAGTGCGCTGACTAACGCCCTCGTAACGTCGGGGCTCAGCACCGGGGCGCCCGCGAAGGCGGTGCGGACTGCGCCGACCAGTTCGCTCCCCTGCGTGTCCTTCAGGAGATAGCCGATTGCCCCCGCCTGGAGGGCGCGCTGCACCAGGGCGCCCTCGCCAAAGCTCGTGAGGGCGAGCACGCGCACCTGTGGGAAGCGCTGCCGCAGCTCCCGCGTCGCGGTGATGCCATCCATCTCCGGCATCATCACGTCCATAATCACCAGGTCGGGCGCCAGCTGTGCGACGAGCTCCAGGGCCACGGTGCGTACCACATCGGCCGCCACCAGCATCTCCAGCCCGAGCAGCAGCCCACGGCCAAGCTGCACCTTGTAGCGCTCGTAGGCCGCAGGCAAGCGCCGATCGGCCAGAAGGTTGCGCGCAAAGAGGCCCGTACTGGCCAGCGCCACGACGATGATGATGCCCACGGCCAGGAGCTCGAGGCTGAGGGCCGCCACCTCGATCCACGCCAGGAGCGTCGTTACGATTTCGCCCGCCTGATGCTCGTCCATTATGCTCGCTCCGGCGCAGCCAACAGCTCTGGCTGCGCCGCAATCCAGCGCTCGGCGGCGTC
>JAYUYB010000228.1:0-1815 GCA_043752655.1 Chloroflexota bacterium | reverse complement strand
GGCCTCGGCGAGGGCGCGGCGGCCAAGCGCCAGTAGTGAGGCCCGCGCCAGAAAAAAGAGTGTGAGCAGCAGGCCCAGGAGCGCCAGCAGCGGCGGCGCGCCCAGGGCGCTGTGCAGGCAGAGCAGCGCCAAAAGCAGCACCGCCTCCGGCACAAGCAGCAGCTGATGGCCAACCCAGGTGAGCTGGGCGGAGGCCCAGGCGGGGATCGTGGGGCGCTCGGTGGGCGACATCGGCGGGACTCCTTGCAGATCCAGGATGTGACACCAGTAGTGTAGGCTGCCTATGTGACAGCTACTGTCACAACGCAAGGCGAGTATGCAAGGATGGGGCCACACGCGCAACTTTTACCGCGCCTTTACCGTCGAATGGCCAGCGACGACGGATAGACCGTCGAGAACACGTAAGGAGCCACGCGATGCAACCGCGTCTCACACGTAACTCCACCGAGTCCATGGTGGCGGGCGTTAGCGGCGGTCTTGCCGAATATTTTAATATCGACCCTGTGATCGTGCGCCTGATCTTCGTCCTCGTTACGCTCACAAGCGGCCTTGGCCTGCCTGTGTACCTCGTGCTCTGGATCATCATGCCGAAGGGCGTAGTCCCAGCGGGCCAGCACACGTTTGAGCAGGGGGCCAAGCAGTTTGGCGAGGAGGTCTCGCAGCTTGGCCAGGCCATGAGCCAGGAGGCCGCACGCCTAAGCCGCGAGGTGATGGTGGGCCAGCGCCAGGGTGAATCGCAGGCGCGCGGCAGCGCGGCAGCCCCGCAGACGCCGCCAGCCGACGAGTATCGCTTCGATCCGCAGACGGGCCAGCCCCTTGGGCCGGATGGCGCGCTGGGCGAGACTATCAACCTCCGCCCGCCGCCCGCAGAGCTGCCAAGCCCCTACGCGCCGCCAGCCACGGCGCGCCGTGGCCGCAGATGGAGCACACTCGGGGTGATCCTGATCGGCATCGGCGGGCTGGTGTTTCTGGAGCAGTTTGGCATCGATATGTCGCTGATCTTCCCGGCCCTGCTAATTGTGGCAGGCGTGGTGCTGCTTCGCCGCAAACGCTAGGGCTACCAGACAGTAGTGGCGGTATTACAAAAGTTCGGATTTACATTCTGTGTCATCCGTGCTACGATTCAGGTAATACAACAGAGTCGTACGCGCTAGCGTGAGGAGACGGATCATCGAGACAGGAACTATTGCAAGGCGGACAGTCGAGCTCGCCGATGACAAGCAGGCAAGCGAGATCATGCTGCTCGATATCCGCTCGCAGAGCACGATTGCAGACTATTTTGTGATCTGCTCGGGCGACAACGACCGCCAGGTGAAGGCGATTGTAGAACATATCGACGAGAAAATGGAGCAGGAGTTTGGGCTTAGCCCACGTCGGGAGGGCTCGCCCGACACTGGCTGGATTGTGCTCGACTATAACGACGTGGTCATCCATGTGTTTAGCCCGGCCCAGCGTGATTTCTATCGGCTGGAGCAGCTCTGGAGCAAGGTGCCGCCGGTCGTCGTCGTTCAGTGAGGCTGTTATGAGTAAGTCCCCCCCGCGACGCAAAGCGGCGTCTCGTCGGAAGCGCATTATCCTCTTTGCATCAGGCGCCGCCCTCGGCAGCGCCCTCGGCCTGGTGATCGGCTCGCTGCTCACTTTCTGGCTCGGCGAGGGCACCGTGCGCGCCCTCCAGCGAGGCGTGCGCCGCATCAGCGGCGATGATGGGCATCCAAACTTCGACCTGCTGCTTCAGTAGGCTGGAGCTGTATGGATATTCCACGGCTGGCGCCCGGTCGCCCCGTGAGTAGCGGCGCCGATCATGTGTGATCGGCG
>JAYUYB010000227.1:0-4810 GCA_043752655.1 Chloroflexota bacterium | reverse complement strand
GCTGCACGCCGCTATCTTGGCAGGCCACAGCCATCATCGCCGCCGAGCCACCCTTCCAGACACCGCACTCGACGATGGCGCCTGGTAGTGCGCTTCGGTTGAGATAGCGTACCATGCGGTACAGGTTGATCAGGTTAGGATTGCGCACCATGGTGTGGCGCGGCTTGACCTGCATAATTAGCCGGGCCAGATGGAGCGACTCGGCCGATGGCCGGGCGATCAGCAGCGCGCCAAGCTCAAGCAGCGAGCGTCCGGCCACAAGGATCTTCCCTGCGGCAAAGTCCGGCGAGAGCAACTTAACAGGATTCATACACTATACTCCTGGCCCGCAGGCCTTTAGCGAACGCAACGATTCTAACAGTCCTCCAGGAGATGGGCAGCGGTGGAACCCGGCTCGGCTGCCCGCGACAGCTCACTCGCCTGGCGTAGCAAGGTAAGAAATTGTTCGGCGATCATGGGCCAGCCAAAGCGCTCGGCCCGTGCGCGTGAGTCTACGGCCATGCGTCGGGCCAAGGGGCGATCAGCGGCAAGGCGCCGCAGCTGAGCTGCCAGTGTCTCTACATCTGCCCAGCCGAACGTGAGCCCGTTCTCGCCCTCGGCGACAAGATCCTCCGTGCCGCCGGTGCGGCTCAGA
Organism: Chloroflexota bacterium; assembly: GCA_043752655.1. Lineage (GTDB taxonomy): Bacteria > Chloroflexota > Chloroflexia > Chloroflexales > Chloroflexaceae > OHK40. The sequence continues at coordinate 4,176 of JAYUYB010000227.1, read as the reverse complement.
ACCAAGGGCATGCCTGTGGCCAGCGCCTCGAGTCCGGCCAGGGCAAGCCCCTCGTTGAACGAAGGCAGCGCAAAAATATGGGCAGCTGCATAATGTTGGGCGATGTGCTCGCGAGGTACATAGCCTGCAAACGTCACCTGATCGGCGATGCCAAGTGCAAGCGCCTGTCGTTGGAGCTGCCGCTCCGCGTCGCCGGTACCAACGAGCTCCAGACGCACGTCAACGCCTTCGGCCAGCAGGCGAGCCACCGCCGCGATGAGATGCTGCTGACCCTTGCGCTCAATCAGGCGCGCGACACAGATCACACGCAGGGGGCCATTGTCTGGCACAGGCGCGCCCGGCCGAAACTGTGCCAGGTCAACCCCGTTAGGGATAAGCACTGGCGCTATCTGCGCAGCAACGGCGTGGATCATCGTCACCTCCTGGGCGCATTTTGCGATCACGGGGGTAGCAGCACGCCAGGTTGCGCTGATCAGCGGCGTCAGCACGGGGTAGAGGTAACGGTAGCGCTGCTCAAACCCAGGGATGTCGGGGCCGCTTACCCAGAGCACATACGGCAGGCTGAAGGAGCGTTGCAGCGCCAGGGCAACGACCCCGGCCGGCAAGGCGCTCCAGGCAAGGCATACATCGTAGGGCCGGGCGCGGTGGAGGTTCCGCGCAAGTGGTAGCGCCTGGGCCGCATACATCAGCAGCTCGCGTCCGCTGGAATGATGCAGGTTTCGGTTCAGAACTGGAACTTTGTACAGGCTGATATTCGGCGCCAAGCGCGCCGTCTCGAAACGATGCCCGAGGGCGGCGGTAATCAGATCGATCTGGAGGTCGGGGCGCCCGGCGTAAAGGCGGAAGAGCGCCTCGTTCGCTGTGCCCATGCCGCCGCCAAGGGGCGGGAACTCGTTGTTGAGCATGAGAATACGCATATGCTACCCGCGCCCCCAAACCTGGCGCACCACATAGAGCGGGCGTCGCTTGACCTCCTCAAAGATGCGGCCGATATACTCGCCGATCACGCCGATGGTGATCAGCTGCACGCCTGCGAGGAAGAAGATCGCCACAACAATGGTGGCGAAGCCGGGTGGGTTCAGCCCCACCGTGAGCCTCTGGATAGTGTAGAAGCTCGCGATCAAGATCGACAGGAGCGAGACAGTCAGCCCGGCCAGCGAGATCATGCGCAGCGGCAGGTAGCTGAAGGAGATCAGCCCGTCCAGGGCCAGGTAGAGCAGCTTGGCGAAGGTGTACTTGGGCTTGCCGGCGTGGCGCGCCTGGCGCTCGTAGGCCAGCCCAGTCTGCCGGAAGCCGACCCAGCTGCGGATGCCGCGCACAAAGCGGTTGCGCTCCGGCATGCTATTGAGCAGATCGACCACGCGCCGATCCATCACGCAGAAGTCGCCCGCGTCGAGGGGGATATCGATCTGGGCGACACGCCGCAGGAGCCGGTAGAACGTAAGATAGGCCAGGCGCTTGAGCGGCCCCTCCTTGCGCTGCTCGCGGATAGCGTAGACCACCTCGTAGCCCTCGCGCCACCTGGCGATAAACGCGGGCAGCACCTCCGGCGGATCTTGCAGGTCGGCGTCCATGATCGCGACAGCCCGGCCAAGGGCGTGGTCCATGCCGGCGCTGATCGCGACCTGGTGGCCAAAGTTGCGCGCCAGGTCGATCGCGACGACCCGGCTATCGGCGGCGGCAAGCTCGTGCAGGCGGGCCAGGGTGCTGTCGCTGCTGCCGTCGTTCACGACGATAAGCTCGTAGCGCATGCCCAGCGGGTCGAGCGCGGCGACCAAGCGGCCGTAGAGCGCAGGGATGTTCTGCTCCTCGTTGAAGGCCGGGATGACCACGGAGAGCTCGATGGGCGGGGGGGCGCTGGCGTCGCTCAGGGGCGCGGGAGTGTGAGCGGCGCTTAGCTGGGCGAGGGCGCGGCAGAAGCGCAGCGCGGCCTCGGGGTCGTCGGTGGGGATGGCCGTGAGGGCGCGCGGCTGCCCGCCGTGGCTGGCGGGCGCTACGCGTCGCTCTAACTCCTCGGTGGCTAAAGGCATTGCTGGCATATGCGCGCTCCTTTCAATGGCTGTGCGGGTGCCAGGCCGCCGCCATTATAGCCAGAGCTCGGTACCAGGAAAAAGGGGCAGCGTGCCAAAAGCACGCTGCCCCCAGGTTGGCGCTGCGCCTGCACAGCGGCCAGCTTACGCCCCACGGCCAGCGTGGATGATCGCCATCATCGCGGCGACGCGCGTCTCCTTCACACGCGGGCGCCCCTGTGCCACGCCGTGCGCCGCCTCGTGGGCATCGAGGATCTTCCAGTCCGCGTAGCTCACATAGTCTACGCCCCGCTCGCGCAGCAGCGCGGCCACATCGCCATCGCCGGTGGCGCCGGGCAGCAGCCCTTCGGCGATGTCGGCCACAAGCGCGGCCACCGTCGCTACCGAGTCGGGCTTGTTCGTGCCAATCACCCCCGACGGCCCGCGCTTCGCCCAGCCCACCACATACTCGCCCAGCACCGTCTTGCCGCTGCCGTGCTCCGTCACCCGCCCGGCCACGTTGGGGATGGTGCCGCTCGCCGTGTTGAAGGGCACGCCGGGGAGCGACACGCCCCGGTAGCCCACCGAGCGCAGCAGCATGCCGCAGGCAAGCTCCTCGAACGCGCCCGTGCCCTGCGCGCGCAGGCCGCCGTCTGGCCCCTGGGCCAGCACGTTGCGCTCCAGCCTTACGGCGGCGATGCGCCCGTCTGCCTCCAGGATCTCCACAGGCGAGACGAGGAAGCGCATCACGATGCGGCGGGGCGCGCCTGTGGGCGCCCGCTCCGCGTAGGCACGCAGCAGCGCCACATTTCTGGCTGCCGTCTTGTCGTCGGCCAGGCTCGCCTCGCTCGTCGAGTCCAGCGCCACATCAGCCGGGTCTACAATCACATCCACACCGGCCAACTCGCCAAACTCCTTCAGCTCGGGCGTGGTGAAGGCCGCCTGGGCGGGGCCGCGCCGCCCGAGCATCACCACCTCGCGCACCTTGCTGGCGCGCAGAGCCTCCAGCGCATGGTCGGCGATGTCGGTCGTTGCCAGCTCGTCTGGGTCGGTCACGAGAATGCGCGTCACATCCATGGCCACATTGCCATTGCCAACCACCAGCACGCGCTCGTGGGCCAGATCGAAGCTCAGATCACAGTAGTCGGGGTGGCCGTTGTACCAGCCCACAAAGATCGTCGCCGGTAGGCTGCCCGGCAGATCCTCGCCGGGGATGCCCATCTTGCGGTCCGACTGGGCGCCCACGGCGTAGATGATCGCATCGTACAGGCGCTTCAGATCCTCGTGCAGCAGATCGCTGCCGAAGCAGGCATTGCCGAAGTAGCGCAGCTGCTCGCCTGCCGCCAGCTTGTCGTACACACGCGTCACCGCCTTGATCGACTGATGGTCGGGGGCGACGCCCTCGCGCACCAGGCCGTAGGGCGTGGGCAGACGGTTGATGAAGTCGATCCGGCAGGCCAGCTCTTTCTGCTTAAGCAGCGCCTCGGCCGCGTAGAAGCCCGCCGGCCCCGCCCCCACAATCGCAACCCGCAGCGGGCGCGCGGGCGTCCCCAGTCTCTCGCTCATCGGTTGGCTCCTTTTGATCTGGTTCGCGTGGCTGGGCCGCCCTGTTCCCTGTCCCCTCGTCTCACGGGGTCGCTGTCGGCTCCGGCGTAGGCGTGGGCGGCTCCGGCGGCGCGGTCGGCGTGCTTGCGGGCGGCTCGGCTGTCTCTGTGGGCCGCTCGGGCGTGTCGGTGGGCCCGGGCGAGCCGGTGGGTGCTGGTGAGCCCGTGGGCGTGGGCGCTACAGGCGTCGCCATGGGCGCCGGCGGCAGCCGCAGCGTCACCTGCACGCGCTGCGGATCACCCACCAGGCTTACCCCTGGCGGCAGCGCGACACTCACCGGCAGATCGTAGGTACCCGGCCCCAGGCCGCTCACATCCACGGTGGCCCGCAGCTGCGCCTGGCCCAGGCCCACCAGGGCCGCGCTCGTCCCGGTGAGCGTCGTCGTGACCACTTGGGGGGTAACGCCAAACTGCAGGCCGCCGCCCAGGCCCGTGAGGATCACTGGGGCGGGCAGCGTCACCTGGAACGGCAGCGCCAGCGCTGCGATCTGCACCGTCACGCGCACCGCGTCTGGCTCGCCCTCACGCGGCGAGGTGCCATCGGGAAATATGATCGCGACGCT
>JAYUYB010000226.1:0-1816 GCA_043752655.1 Chloroflexota bacterium | reverse complement strand
TCACAATCGACTGGCGCGCCCCGGCCAGATTGATCGGGGCCGTCGTCAGCACATCTACGGCATCGAGCGGGCCAGAGCTACCAGCCAGCGCGATCAGCGGCGGCTCCACCGACACGCCCGTCACCTCGAAGCCAGGGGCGGGCAGCCCCACAATCTCTGGCTCCACGGGCACCAGCTTCAGGCCCACCACCGGGTTGATCGGGATCTCCACCGTTACCGTGGCCGGGCTCACACTCAGGCCCTCCACCGGCTGCCCGCCGCCGTCCACGGGTGTGAGCGTAAGCGGTGCGAGGTAGGTGGCGCGCAGCTGCTCGATGTTCGCCATGGTCATAGCGCTCACCACCCGATCCACCCGGCTCTGCGGCCCCTCCACCTCTATGGCGCTGATCGGCTGCCCGCCGAAGCTGATCGTCGGCTCGCCGCGCTCGAAGCTGAAGGGCAGATTGCCGCGCACCTCCAGGCTGATCGGCACGAGCTTCGTGCTCACGGCCTCCAGGCGGATCGTCAGCGCCGAGGGCTCCACGCCACCCTCAGGCACAGAGAACGAGAGGTTGCTCCTAGTTGGCTGCACATTCACGGGCACATTATGCTCACCGGGGCCGCGCCCGCTCAGATCGGCCACGGCGCGCACATCCACCGGCCGCAGCTGCGTAAGCTGGCGCTGATCCGTGCTGAGGGTGATGTCCACAGGCGGCAGCGACTGGGTGGGCATGCCGGTCGCGTCTACGATCACGAGCCCCGGCGCCAGCCCCACCGCCTCCAGCGGCACAGCGGGAAAGGTTACGGTGGCCTCGGGGTTCTGGCTGAACGACACGAAGGCCCAGAGCGCAAAGCTAAAGCCAACGGCGAGCAGGATGCGCAGCAGCGAGGCGCGAAGGTTCGACATGCGGCGCTACTTCCCCTCATCCTCGATCGGCACGCGCAGCAGCCCGGCGAGCATGCTGCGCAGGCGCGCCTCGGTGAGGTAGCTGGCCATACGCCCGTCCTGCACCAGCGAGATCGCGCCCGTCTCCTCGGAGACCACCACGGCCAGCGCGTCGGTCTGCTCGCTGATACCCTTGGCGGCGCGGTGGCGGGTGCCGTAGCGGCGCGGGCCGATCACATCCTCGCTGAGCGGCAGCACCACATTCGCCGCGAGGATGCGGTTGCCGCGCACGATCACGGCCATGTCGTGCAGCGGCGAGTTTGGGTAGAAGATATTGAGCAGCAGCGGGGTAGAGATGCGCGATTCAAGGATCACGCCCCGGTCGGCGTACTCCTGCAGCTGCGAGGTGCGCTCCACTACGATCAGGGCGCCCATGCCCTGCTGCGAGAGCTGCGAGGCGGCGCGCGAGATGATCGTAATCGTCTCGAGCAGCTCGGAGCGGTTGGCGCCCGTAAGCGGGCGGCTCAGCAGCTCGCTGGAGCGACCGAGGGCCTCCAGGGCGCGGCGCAGCTCGGGCTGAAAAAGCACAGGCACGCCCACGATCAGGGCCGGGGTGATGATCGTGGTGAGCAGCCAGGCCAGGGTGCTGAGCTCTTGGCCTGCTACCGTGCCCACGACGATCGTGAGGGCGAGCACGATGCCCACGCCACGCAGCAGCTGCACCGCGCGCGTGCCGCGGATCACGCCGAGCAGCCAGTAGAAGAGCACCCCCACGATCAGAATATCGAGCAGCGAGAAGGGCGAGGTTAGGGGGTTGAGCCGCGCCCAGAGACGAGAGAAATCCATTGCAGATGCTGAGTTATTGGCATTCGGCTGAGGCCTACAGGGTACAATCCTACGCCGTCCCTGTCAATGTTGGCCCATAGCGCGTTCGGGGCGCTGCCATCCCGA
>JAYUYB010000225.1:0-11308 GCA_043752655.1 Chloroflexota bacterium | reverse complement strand
TCCTTGCGCTGCACCGCGAGGCCTTCGCCGATAAGTTCGGCGGCGCCTTTGGCCCGCGCAGCGCCGACAAGGGGATGCGCGCCCTGGCAAGCGCGTGGCGCAGGCAGGGCCAGCCAGCCCTGCGCGGCATGCTCGTGGCCGAGCACGAGGGCCAGGTGATCGGCACGACTACGCTGCGCACCTGGGAGATGGCCAGCGACGACAGCGGCGCCGCCGAGCTTGCCTTCCACGAGGAGCTGGGCCTCTGGGGCGCGGCGCGCTCGCTGTTTGTGCTCTCGCTGCTCGACCATCGCATCGAGCGCGGGGAGGGCTTTGTTACCGATGTGGCCGTGCTCGCGCCCTTCAGGCGCGGCGGCGTGGCCCGCACCCTGCTCGCCCGCGCCGAGCAGGAGGCCCGCCTGCGCGCCAAGCGCTTCCTTGGGCTCTACGTGAGCGCCCGCAACCATGGCGCCCACAAGCTCTACCTCGACCTCGGCTTCCACCAGGTGCGCGTGCGCCGCTCGCTGCTCGCCCGCCTGATCTTCGGGCACGGCCGCTGGCTCTACCTGCGCAAAGAGCTGCTGTAATCCAAAGTCCAAAATTGTCGTCCTAAGGAAGGACAACGATGTCTGACCAGACCAACCCATTCCTGATCGCCCAGCAGCAGTTCGACATGGCCGCTGAGCTGCTCAACCTGCCTGATGGCATCCGCGCTGTGCTGCGCGTGCCGCAGCGCGAGCTTACCGTCAACTTCCCCGTGAAGATGGACGATGGCAGCACGCAGATGTTTACAGGCTACCGTGTGCAGCATAACCTCGGGCGCGGCCCCGTGAAGGGCGGCATTCGCTACCACCCTCAGGTGGACATCGACGAGGTGCGCGCCCTCGCCATGTGGATGACATGGAAGTGCGCGCTGGTGAATATCCCCTACGGCGGCGCCAAGGGCGGTGTGATCGTAGACCCCAAGCTGCTCTCGATCCACGAGCTGGAGCGCATGACGCGCCGCTTCGCCAGCGAGATCAGCATTCTGCTCGGCCCCGAGAAGGACATCCCCGCCCCTGATGTGAACACCAACGCCCAGATTATGGCCTGGATCATGGATACGATCTCCATGCATCGCGGCTACACGGTGCGCGCCGTGATCACCGGCAAGCCGATCAACGTGGGCGGCTCGCTCGGGCGCGTGGAGGCCACCGGGCGCGGCGTGAGCCTGATGGTGCGCGAGTGCGCTCGCCGCAGGGGCCACCCCCTGGAGGGGATGCGTGTGGTGGTGCAGGGCTTCGGCAACGTGGGCAGCACTGCGGCCATCCTGCTGGAGCAGATGGGCTGTAAGGTGATCGGGATCTCGGACGCTACCGGCGGCTACTATCGCGGCAGCGGGCTTGATATCGCCGCCATGCGCACCTTCACCGACCGCCACTCCTTCCGCATGCTAGAGGGCTACAGCGCGCCCGGTGTGGAGCGCATCAGCGGCACCGAGCTGCTAGAGCTCGACTGCGACGTGCTGATCCCCGCCGCCCTGGAGAACCAGATCACTGAGCAGAACGCTGCGCGCATCCAGGCCAAGCTGATCGTCGAGGGCGCCAATGGCCCCACCACCCCCGCCGCCGACACCATCCTCAACGCGCGCGGGATCAGCGTGGTGCCCGACATCCTCGCCAACGCGGGCGGCGTGATCGTCAGCTACTTCGAGTGGGTCCAGGGCCTGCAGGAGTTCTTCTGGACCGAGCAAGATGTGAACGATAAGCTGGAGCGGATCATTGTGGGCGCGTTCGATCAGGTGTGGGCGCTGGCCGAGCAGCGCAAGCTGCCGCTGCGCACCGCCGCCTACCTGCTCTCGGTGCAGCGTGTGGCCGACGCCAACGACACGCGCGGGGTCTATCCGTAGGTAAACGAGTATCTATCGTAAACTTGCGCTATCAAGTATAATTGTCGTTAAGCCCCCCTCGGCCCTGCGGCTAGCACGAAAGGCTTTCAGATGCAGGTGCTCCTCGTGGACGACAACCCTTTGATGCAGCAGGTGATCAGCCGCTTCCTGACGAGCCAGGGCTACAGCGTGGCGGTTGCGCAGACGGGTGAGGAGGCCCTGGACATGATCCGCAGCGAGCAGTGTCGCCTGCTCCTGATCGACATGCGCCTGCCAGACCAAGACGGGCCAGATCTGCTGCTGATCCTGCGCCGCGAGCCGGGCATGGGCGCCTGCCCCGCCATCGCCGTGAGCGGCCTGGGCGAGGACGACCGCGAGCGCACGGTGGAGGCGGGCTTCGATGGCTTTCTGGCCAAACCGATCGACCTTGATGAGTTGCTGGAGGTGGTGCGCCGCTACGTGGACGCCGCCGAGCTGCGCGCTGTGGGGATATGAGCGATGGAGCGCCTGATCCTGTGGGATGTTGACGGGACACTGCTGAGCACCGACGGGATCGCCGCCACGGCCATGCGCGAGGCCATGCGCGAGGTGGTGGGGCCTGCGGCGCCCATGGAGCGCACCTCGTACGCGGGCAAGACCGACTGGCAGATCATTCGCGAGAGCCTGCCCTCGCTGCCGCCCGAGGAGGTTGGCGCGCGCCTGCACGAGTTTGCCGCCGTGTACCTGCGCCTGCTCTACGCGCAGCAGGCGGAGCTGCGGGCGCGCTCGCGGCTCTTCCCCGGCGTTCGGGCGGCGCTGGAGGCCCTGGCCGAGCTCGCCTACCAGGCGCCGCTCACGGGGAATATCGCCGCCGTGGCGCGGCTCAAGCTGGAGTGCGTGGGGCTGCTGCCGCTGCTCGACGTGGAGGCCGGGGCTTACGGCGACGATCATCACCACCGCCCAGAGTTGGTGCCTGTGGCGGCGGCCCGCGCCAGGTCGCGCTACGGGCGCACGTTCGAGCCTGCCCAGATCGTGGTGGTGGGCGACACGCCCCACGACATCGCGTGCGGCAAGGCTAGCGGCGCCCGCACCGTGGCTGTTGCCACTGGCCCCTACCCGCTCGCTGAGCTACTGAGCCACGCCCCCAATGTGGCCCTGCCCGACCTTGCGAACACCGACGCGGTGCTGGCCGCGATCATGGGGTAGGGGGATCAGTTCCGCACTCGCGGTTGCTCCAGCCAGACTTAAAGGCGCGCACGGTGCCATGCTCGGGATCGAAGGCGTGGCGCCAGATGCAGCCGGTGTCGTTGCCGAGCATGTGGATGCTCACCGAGGGCTCGCGTGAGACGGTGGCCACGCTGTGGATGTCGCCTGCGGGCGGCATGAGCAGGTAGAAATCGCCGGGGCGCAGATGGTTCTGCTCCACAAGCTCCAGCGGGGCGTGGCCGTCCTCATGCATGTCGCCCGCATCGACACGCCGGTAGACCCGCTCGTCTTGCTCGCCCACGTAGAGCCCCACCAGCCCCCAGGCCAGGTGGTCGTGGACGGGCGTAGCGCTGCCGGGCGGGACAACCAGGCTAAAGAGCGAGAGCCCGCCATCGCCAGCGCGGTAGACAAGCCAGGTGGCGATGCCGCCGCCCATGCCACCCTGCTCGACGGGCTGCATCAGCGCTTCGGGGAGCCAGGCCTGGTCGGCCAGGAGATCGACAAAGGCGGGGCGCAGCGCCTCCAGGGCCTCGGCCACTGGCTGTGCCGCCAGCGCGGCGCGCACCTCGGCGACGAAGTGGCGCACGCGGGGCGTATCGAGCAGAAACTCGTCTTCTTCCATCAGCGCTCCAGCGGCTTAGAATCGTCGTTGCCCCACTCGTTCCAGGAGCCATCGTAGATCGCGACGCGCCTGCCGCTGGCGATCTCCAGGGCAAGCGCGGTGGGCGTGGCCGAGACGCCGCCATTGCAGTAGGCTACAACCTCGCGCTCGTCGAGGCTATCCATGTCGACCCCGGCGGCGGCAAAGCGGGCGCGCAGATCCTCAGGCGAGGCGTAGGTCTGATCCACGCCGTCCACCAGGCTCTGGTAGAACAGATTCACGGCGCCGGGGATGTGGCCGCCGCGCTCGGCGCGCGACTCCTCGCCACTGTACTCCTTCGCGCTGCGGGCGTCGATCAGCAGCGTGTCGCTGCCAAGGGCTGCCAGCACCTGGTCGGCCGTCTTGCGCAGCTGGGGCTGCACGCGCGGCGTGAAGACGGCTGGCGCGTATGCGGGCAACTCAGCGGTGAGCGGGCGACCCTCGGCCTGCCACCTGAGCATGCCGCCGTTGAGAATGCGGGCCTGCTCGAAGCCGTAGTAGCGCAGCACCCAGAGCAGGCGGCCGGCGAACATCGAGAACCAGTCGTCGTAGATCACCACACTGCTGTCATCGCCGATGCCGCGCTCGCCGAGCACGCGGGCGATCTGCTCGGGCGGCGCCACCTGCACCATCACGGGGTCGTCCAGATCCACGATGTCCTGGGTCCAGTCGAGGTAGACGGCGCCGGGGAGGTGGGAGGTGGCGTAGTCGGCGTGGCGCGCGTGGTAGTGGGGCTTCGGGGCTGTGGGCGGCAGCACGCGGCCGCGCATATCCACAATGCGCAGCTGGGGGTGAGCAAGGTTTGCGGCCAGCCACTCGCTGCTCACGAGCGGGCCAGCGGGGAGTTCGAGCATGGTTAGTCTCCTGGGCAGAAGGCTTGAAGGATTGGCGGTGCCGCTATTCTAGCATGGGCGCTGACGCCCTGCACTGAGTCGAGCTTGGCTGCGTGCCCAGAGGCGGGGCTACTTCATTGTGGGCGCTGTTGCCAGAACCCGGCGCTTGAAACCGCAGCGGCAGCGCCTGCGGCTGCGCGTCGGCCTGCGCCGACGTGTCCGGACACACCCGTGCAGGCGGGCGACCGGCGCACCGCGCCCCCACGGCGCGCGTGCACGCGCCCGCCTTCCGACCATGACGTAGCCCTAGCGGCTAGCGGCGATTATTGACAAGCAGCAGTTAAGGAGACAGATCATGACCGCGAATGCTGGTGTCGACGCACTCAATCGGGCACGGGAGAGCTGGAATGCGGGCGCTCTGGACAAGTACCTTGAAATCTACGCAGAGGACGCCGTTCTGCATGGCTACGCTGGCGTTGAACCTGGCATCGCGAGCATCGAGGCGTTCTACCAGGGCCGCTTCAGGGCATGGGGGCCACGCAACGCGCATTCGCGCTGCCAGGCATCACCATTCTTCGATTCTTGGACGGCAAGTGCGTCGAGCGCTGGAGCCAGGCCGACTTTCTCTCGCTGCTCCAGCAACTGGGCGTGATGCCCTGGCTGCCAAGCGGTCAGGGGCGTTGTGTACGGTACAATGGGGATGGCGGCAACCGTAGACAAGGACCCCGTCATGCGCAACATCATTGTGTCGGAATTTGTGTCGCTGGACGGCGTCATTCAGGCGCCGGGCGGTGCGGAGGAAGATACGGAGGGCGGCTTCACCCACGGCGGGTGGACGTGGCCGTTCTGGCACGACGACATCGGCGCGCACTTCTTCCAGGCGATGAGCGAGGGCGACGCGCTGCTGCTGGGCCGCAAGACATGGCAGATCCACGGAGGCGCCTTTGAGCCCATGGCCGACGGCGACCCGAACGACGCTGGGATGAACGCGATGCCGAAGTATGTCGTCTCCACCACCCTCACCACGGCCGCCGCCTGGCGCAACTCAACCCTGATCACCGGGAATGTGGTTGAGGCAGTGCGCGCCCTGAAGGCGCAGCCGGGCAAGAACATCCTGATCGACGGCAGCAGCGTGCTGGTACATACCTTGGCGCAGCACGAGCTGGTGGACGAGTATAGCCTGTTGGTCTACCCGGTTGTGCTGGGCGGCGGCAAGAAGCTGTTTCCGGATGGGCTACGGCTCAACCTGCGCCTGATCGAGGCCCGCTCATTCCCCTCGGGCGTTGTGCTGATGCGCTACGCAGCGACATGAACGACTAGCTCTGCCCGCTCGCTGTGGGACGGCCGCGCCTCCAAATATCACGAGTATAGCGCAATAGCATAGAGCTTCACCATAGGCGCCCATCGCGCAGGCGCAGCCAGAGTACGACCTTCCCCCTCGCATCTTTGTCGAGGACTCCGCGTGCCGCCGCGAGGGCCCGGTCGATCACCGCATCCCGGCGTAGCTCTGCTGCGAGCGAGCTCAGCAGCGTCCGAGCATCTCGCTGGGTTACCAAGCCTTGGAAGCCAATCACGGCGGCGATGCCGGCGCGGGCGAGCTGGGGACCGAGGGCCGATGTGATCAGACCCTCGCCATCGCCTGCGCTCTGGCACGAGGCTAGAATGATCAGTGTGGGCTGCTCGGCGAGCGCAGCGAGCGTCGCGACCAACTCGGCGCCCGGCGTCGGCCTTGTTTTGCCTTGTTCGTCCTCCAGGAACAGCACTGCCTCGCCGTCCACCATGCGCCCGTGACAGACGAGATAGAAGATGTGGGGCGCACTCCGCAATCCCTTGGCGATGGCAGCGAGGGTTGTGTGCTGCGCTGCCGCCTGTGACTGGCCGCTGATAATCGTCGCTAGATCGGACCCGAAGGCGCTGCGGGCCGTAGCGATTTCACCTGCGACATCAAGCGCCTCTAGTCCAAAGCGAGCAATGTCCGCCGGGTTGGCCACGGCAGCCATAACGCGCACGGCGTCTGCGAGCGGTCGGCGGATCGGGAGGAGCAGCGCGTTCGTCAGGAAACGCGAGACATAGAGCCGCTCGTCCTGCGCCATGGGTCGGTCGGTGAGCGGGTCAACCAGCGTCTCCCAGCGCAGGCTCTGGAGCGGCTCATCGGCGTAGTCGAGGGTCAGGCGGACGCGTATGCTTGCCCCCGCACCGTTGGCGAAGGCGCGAGCCTGCCCCCAGGCGAGCTGCACTGGCGGGGTGAACAGCTGCGCGGCGAGGGCTCGCCCGTACGCCGCAGCGTCGGGCATGGCTTCGCGGAGCGCGGCGAGGTCGAACTGTACCGGCGCGCCGCGCGCCAGCGCGGCCACCGTCAGCCCGTCCGGGGGCGTGCAGAGGATTGTGATCGCCCCCTCGGCGTCGCCCGTACTGGCGATGTTGATCTCGGCGTCGACCACCTTGCCTTTGCTCGCGCGCGGCAACGCAGTGGGGGCCGCCCTGGGCATGCCGGGCCGATCAAGCGAGATGGGCGCCACGCCCAGGATGCCGGCCCGCAGCCGCCTGAGTGCGCGCTCGTCGTCGGGCGTGCGGAAGAGAACTGGCTGGTTCAGAGTGAGGAAGGGAACATCGACCAGGTGCGGCGCCGTCGCGCCCGGCAGAAAGACCGGGATCACGCGGTAGCTGGGGTCGGCCTCTACGCGCCGCTGTAGCGCGGCGCTTAATATGAGATCTTGCCAGCCCTCAATAGTGACGGCACCGCCGCCCACGAAGACGGCGCAGGACTGTGTCCGCAGCAGCTCCCGCTGCATCTCTCGGGCGACCGACCGGCCAGGCACGCTATGCCAGGGCCGGAACCAGAAGCTCAAGCGTGGATCGTCGTGCAGGCGCTGTGCAATGGCCTCCACGAGCTCCTCGTTCTCAGGGGCATAGGCGAGAAAGGTGTGGGCTGTTGGTGTCCGTGCCATGGCCGACCGTACTACAAGCTATTGTTGACAAAGATCGCGTTGAGGTTAGGCATAACGCCGATCAGATCTGTCGAGTTCGCTGATGGCGTATTGTAGCTGGCGCTTAGGATGGCGCGCATCTCGCCGGGGCTCAGGGGCCGACCGAGCTTCTGCTTCGCCACGCGCTGTACGAGCATCGCCGCGCCCGCGATGATCGCCGCGGCGCTCGACGTGCCGTCGAAGTCGGAGCGATAGCTGTTCGCGGGGGCCAAAGTGGTCACATTTTCGCCCCATGCGTAACAGGTAACGCGCGTCCCAAAGTTCGACCCGTCGCCCTGCGCGCTCAGCCAGCGCCCATGCGGCTGGGCCGACGTGCCTGCCCCGATAAAGATCGCCAGCGAGTCGCGCTGGCCGCCGTCACCCATCAGCACCGTCTGGGAGCGGTTCCCGATTAGCAGCTTCACGGGGAGCGTATCAACATCGCGGTTGCCGTTGCCCGCCGCCTCAACGACCACAATCCCTTTGGCCGTCGCCGTCCTGATGGCTGCGAAGACGACCCACGGCAGCTCGCACGGCAGATTCCTGCCGACCGGGCCCGTGTACTGACTCTCGAGCAGCAGCAGATCGCCGCTGCTGAGCGTGTTAGCGGCCACGGCGATCGCACCGGCCAGGTTCAGCCGCCTGCGCTGGTTCCACTCAGAAACCGTCTGGATCGCCAGCGCCTGCGGGGCAACGCCCACGATGCCCAGCGTATTGTCGACCGCGTTCAACACACCGAGCACCGCAAGGCCGTGATCCTCCCTGCGGAAGTTCAGCCCGTCCAGGGGCTGCGTAGTGGCGAGGTTCAGATCATCGTGTACATACACCCAGCCCTGCTCCACATCGATCAGGCGGACCTGTTCGCCGGCGCTGCCGCGGTTCCAGGCTGCGGCAGCATCGATGCCAACGTCGGCGGCGGCGAGATAGCCCTGCGCGCCCGCCAGCGGGTTGTTCGCTGGGAAGACGCCCGGCGGCTCGCCCGGCAGGCTGGTGACCTCGGCGAGCGCCACGCTGTCGAGCGCCGAGAGCTCCTGCACAAGCTTGTCCGGGTTCTGGCCGGGCGCGAGATCGAGCACATAGGAGTTGAGCAGGTTGATCGGCGTGAAATCCGGATCATTCTTTTTGCCCTGGCTGATGAGTGTCTCCAGCTCCTCGCGGCTGAGCGACTCAAACTGCGGGTAGATCACGATCCCGGGGTAGGCCTGGATAAGCTCCTTCCAGCGCGTCTGGTCTTGCTCCGACAAGAATGGGGCGAGCTGATCCAACAGCGCCTCGCCCGAGAACTCCTGGTACGGCAGTGTCACCTCGTCGCTGAACTGGACCGCTACGCTGGGGGCAAAGTCGTCGGGCAGATCGCTTATTGCCTGCCTCCTGCCTATGCTGTGAACTGCTACGCCGCTACACCGGACCTAGGGCCAGGGAAGACACCAGCTGATGCAGACCCCCGTCCAGCACGAGTAGCAAACGATCTCCCCAAGCCGATCGTCTCCATCGGGCGGCGAGCCAACGATCCTGACGTAGATCTGGTAGCTGGAGCTGGAGCCTTCATCGGGCAAGAGCAGCCAATAATTTTCGCGGATGTCGAGCGTCGCAATCACCTCGGAGAACGATGCGCCCACCAGCTCTGCGGGCACCGGCACCAGGGTAAGCGCTCTAGGATTGCCGGCGCGCTGCACCTTCGCGCTGCTCTGGGCAACCAGCGCGCCGCTTGCGTCGGTCGCGAGCGGCACCGTGATCGTCGCGCCCTGCCAGGTGGCCTTCACCGACGTTAGGGGCTCGGGCTCAAGCATCCCGGGCGTGTAGTAGAGCATGACCTGCGGCTCTGGCTGGGCCTCCGATGATGGTAGACGCGTGAGGAGCAGAAAGCGGTCCGCGCTTCGATCCTCATACGCGCTCTCGTCGTACACCTCACTGATCCGCTCCAGCTCGATGAGCTGCGTATGAAGCGCCTGGCTCTGATCATGAAAGGACAGGACCATCGCGCTAAATTGCACTTCTGCGCTGGCGGAGCTAGGGGCCGGGGTTGGCGGTTGCGCCGGGGCGCCCCCGCAGCCAGCCAGGGCGATCAGCAGGCAGAGTGCGATCAGGGCACTGCTCAGGCGACGATGGTGCGCTGCCAGGGTTGACGGCATGGCCATGCTCCTCCAATTGTGTCTGCCCGCGCACCCGCCACATCAGCGAGCGCTAAGCTGCTCGCGATACTCCAGGACGCCAAGCTCGTGCCCGAGCAGCAGGCGGGTCTGCTCGCCCTGCGGCACGGCCAGCAGCGTGAATGCGAACCCCGGGTGAGCGCGCAACACTGTGAGCTTGCGCAGCGAGCAGCGGTCGTCGCCGAGCAGCATCTGGAGCACAGTCCCATTTTTCTGCAGGAGATAGAGCGCCTCCGGGCGCGGCGCCAGAACAAGCGCCTGGTCGTCCGTTGTGCTGAGCAGGGTCAGCTGCCTGGTTGTTCGAGCCCAGCAGTAGGTCTTCAGCGTGCCAGTGCCCTCGCCGTCGGTGGCGAGGTAGACGCTGCTGTTGTCGTCGCCGAAGCCGATTGCTAGCGTCGGCGGAAGCCCGGGACGCTGCTCCCAAGTCGGCTGCGCGGACTCGTTCTGAGGTGCCGGTGCGCTGAAGACCCCGCGCGCGGTGCCGAGAAAGATCGTCTCGCCGAGCGGGTCGAGGGCGACCGTATAGATCTGGCCGGTCTCTGCGGGCGTGACATCACGCCAGTGAGTGCCGCCGTCAGCGCTGAGGAAGATACGGCCCTGGCGATCAACCGGATCGGCCCCGCCCTTCACATACAGCCCTAGAACCGCAAGCTCACCGTGGAGGCTGAGCCCATTGAAGACGCCTCTAGTGAGCAGCGCCGGGTTGATGCCCTCACCTGATGGCGCCCAGTTGCCAGCGCCGTCGTCGCTGCGATACACCCCGTGCTCCTCGGCCGTGGCGAGCAGGTGCTGCGAATTGACCAGATCGACGGCGATATGAGTGATAATGCTGACGATCTTGGCCGGGTCGCCGCCGGCCGGCGGCCCGGTGGGGAGCCCAAGCTGCGCTGCGGGGGTAAACGCCCAGGACAGCCCATCGCTGCTCCGCCCCACGCCCAGATCGTTTGTCGCCACATAGAAGCCTGGCGATTGCCCGGGCACATACTGCAGATCGGTAACAGGGTCGGAGAACGAGGGCCCCTGGGGTCTGATCCACGGCGACTCGGCGGCGGCGATAGCCTGCCGCTGCATGCGATCTCGCTCGTAAGTGTACCAGCCCAGCCCGGTGAGCAGCAGCAACAGGCCCGCCAGAGCGCCAATGCTCAGCCGGCGCTGTCGGCGCTGTCGGCGCTGCAGCGTCAGGCAGGCTTGTAGGAAGCTTCTGCCGTTGGCGGAAAGGGCGGGATGCTCCAAGAGCGAGGCATACTCGGCGAGCTGCTGCCCGCCGATCAGATAGTCAGCCGTACGACCGCGCTGCTGTCAGCGCCGGGTCGCTGTTTCCAGCTCGCGTAGGAGCAGCAGCTCGCGTCGGCCGGGCTCGATCCAGCGGCTGAGCCGATCCCAGGCGGTGATCAGGCTCTCGTGGGCGAGCCAGACCTGAGGGTCGTCGCGTTGGCCCTCGCCGACTGTCAGCAGGCGCGCCTCGGGGCCTGCGAGCCGATCAATCAGCCGGGCAACCTGGCCCCGATCCGCAACATGGGCGGACAGGGCGCTGCGGGCAACATAGCGCCTGGTAAAGCTGTCGCCCGTGCCGATCTCCACCAGTTCGATCAGCATAGTGCGGCAGATCGCCTGCTCCTCGCGGCCGAGGCCCGTGTACACCCGCTCAGCGTGCAGCTCCAGGGCCTTCTGCACCCCGCCGATCGCCG
>JAYUYB010000224.1:0-11312 GCA_043752655.1 Chloroflexota bacterium | reverse complement strand
GGTGCAGCCGTGATCCTCCCGAAAGACCGCGACCCTCGCCTGATCACCATCCGCCGCGGGGGCACGCTCACAGACTCCGACCATCAGCTGCTCGCCCTGTGGGCGGCCGCGTGTGCAGCGCACGTGTTGCACCGCTTCGAGGCGACGCGCCCTTCCGACCTGCGGCCGCGACGGGCGATCAATCAGGCTCGGGCATGGGTATGCGGCGAAATCACGATGTCGCAGGCGCGCGCGGCGGGTGGACATGCCATGGCTGCGGCAAGAGAGTTGAGCGGAGCCGCGCGGCACGCCGCGTACGCCGCCGGGCAAGCGGCTGCGGTTGCGCACGTTGCTGCACACGAACTTGGCGCGGCGGCCTACGCCATCAAAGCGGCCCGCGCGGCAGCCCCTGAAGGCCAGAGCGAAAGCGCCGGCCGGCTCGAGTGCCGGTGGCAGCGTGAACAGCTCCCAGATGCGATTCGTGAACTGGTCATCGATGATCAGCGGTTGCGAAACGACATCTGCTGGTCGGTGTTCGACTGCTGACACGCCGAGTGTAGGTCGGCACTGTCCAACAAGCGCGTCGAGCCGACGCCGTGAGCTAGACTCGTCCCGAAGCGATGGTCATTGCGCCCGATAAGGATGGGCCAAGACTAGGTTCAATTTTAGAACTTATTCCCAACAAGTATGTTCGCACTGATGCCTAACCCCGCGTTCAAGCGGAGAGCCAAGCTTGTGGAAAGCGCAAAGCAGCAAGGAGCTGTCCTATGAACGAACTGAGCAGCGTCGCGCCTGCGTTCGTGGAGATGGCCCACCGGATCGTTTGGTGTAGCGTTGCGACGGTTGACGCCCAAGGGCGGCCGCGCACTCGCATCCTGCACCCGATCTGGCAGTGGGACGGCGCCAGCTTGATCGGCTGGATTGCCACCGGGCAAACGGACACCAAGCGCGCCCACCTGAGCGCCAGCCCCTACGTCTCGCTGAGCTACTGGGCGCCATCGCACGACACCTGCGTCGCGGACTGCCGGGCTACCTGGGCGCTGGACGACGCGACGCGCACGATGGTCTGGGAGCTCTTCGCCAACGGCCCCGAGCCCGTGGGCTACAACCCTGCGATTATACCGGGCTGGGACAGCCCTACCGCCCCGGCCTTTGCGGCGCTGCGCCTGGAGCCGCGGCACCTGCGCGTCTTCCCCGGCAGCGTGCTGCTCGGCCAGGGCGGCAGCGTGCTGAAGTGGCGCGAGTCGGCGCCTACCGCAGGCTAACGGGAGGTAGGGCTACGTCAACGTTGGCGCTTGTGGCCCTCACCTCCAGCCCCTCTCCCTCAAATCGGCGCCCCCTCTCCCGCTCAGGGAAAGAGGGTTGGGGGGTGAGGGCTGGCTCGGGGACTTTGACGTAGCCCTAAACGGCAGGCGATTCGCGTCCACATCTGTAGCCAAGCGTGCACACTGTTCGCATACGTTTTTTGCCCTAGCGAGGGTTGGATGCAGCAGCACAAGACGACGACACAGACCCCATTGAAAACGCTAGAGCAGGTGATTGCTGTTTTGGCCGCTCACCGCGCCGAGCTTGCAGCACGCTATTATCTGAGCGATCTAGGGGTGTTTGGCTCGTATGTGCGTGGCGAGCAGCGCCCGAATAGAGACATCGATATTCTGGTCGCCTTCGAGCGCACGCCGAGTTTGTTCATGCTCATCGCGCTTGAGGACGAGCTGCGTGACCTACTTGGCCTGCCAGTAGATATCGCCGTCAAGAGCGCGCTCCGGCCGCATATCGGAGCACGGATTCTGCGCGAGGTAGTAGCCATATGACTGCGCCGCAAACGCGCAGACTGGTCGCTGCCGCTCTAGACCAGGAGCCGCGGTGCTGATCTCCCATCGCTTTAGCACCGTACGCATGGCCGACTGGATCGTGGTACTCGACGGTGGCCGACTCACCGAGGCGGGCACACACGCCGAGTTAATGACTGCGGCCGACACCTACGCCCGCCTGTTCTCGCTGCAGGCCGAGAGGTATCGCTAGCCACTCTTGGGGCGAAAAATGGCTCGGGAAATGGTTTATCCTAGAATCGTATCGATCCCCTGCAGCTCATCGGCGCTGAAGCTGAGGTTGCGCAGGGCGCCCACGGCATCGTCGATCTGCGCCGTCTTGCTGGCGCCGATCAGCGTAGAGGTGACAACCGGATCGCGCAGCGTCCAGGCGAGCGCCAGCTGGGCCAGGCTCTGCCCGCGCCCGGCCGCGAGCTTGTTCAGGCTGCGCACCGCCGCGAGCTTCTCGTCGGTGATCTGGCTGGGCTTCAGGAAGCCGTGGGCCTTGGAGGCGCGCGAGCCCTCGGGCACGCCGTCGAGGTACTTGTCGCTGAGCAGGCCCTGGGCCAGCGGCGAGAAGACAATACAGCCGATGCCCTCCTCGCGCAGCGCGGTGGTGAGGCCGTCCTCGATCCAGCGGTTGAACATGCTGTAGCTCGGCTGGTGGATCAGGCAGGGCGTGCCGAGCTCGCGCAGCATACTGGCGGCCGCGCGCGTCTGCTCGGGCGGGTAGTTGGAGATGCCGGCGTAGAGCGCCTTGCCGCTGCGCACGATCTGATCCAGGGCGCCCATCGTCTCCTCCAGGGGCGTCTCGGGGTCGGGCCGATGGTGGTAAAACACGTCTACATAATCGAGGCCCATGCGGCGCAGGCTCTGGTCGAGGCTAGCGACAAGATACTTGCGCGAGCCCCAGTCGCCGTAGGGGCCGTCCCACATGGTGTAGCCGGCCTTACTGGAGATGATCAGCTCGTCGCGGTGGGGGGCAAAATCGTCGCGCATAATGCGCCCGAAGCTCTCCTCGGCCGATCCGGGGGGCGGGCCATAGTTATTGGCCAGGTCGAAGTGGGTAATGCCCAGGTCGAAGGCGCGCCGCAGCATGGCGCGGCCGTCCTCCAGGCGATCCACGCCGCCGAAGTTATGCCAGAGGCCGAGCGAGATCGCGGGCAGCTTGAGGCCGCTGCGGCCGCAGCGGTTGTAGCGCATAGATTCGTAGCGGCTGGGGGCGGGCTGATACATCGTCTTACCTTGTCTAACTGCGCGTCATCACGGGCTCTATGATACACCGGATTGTCTCTTGCGAGCCAGGGCGAGCACGCGCATACTAGTATCCAAGCACGCTGGCTTTAAGGAGTTTCTACATGTAGTCGGCCAACAAGAGCGGCCTGTTCTACGGCTGGGTTGTGGTGGGCGTCACAGTGGCGACGCTACTGGTGTCGGCGGGGATCAGGGCGGCGCCGGGGGTGCTGATCGTGCCGCTGGAGCAGGACACGGGCTGGAGCCGCACCCTGATCGCCTCGGCGGTGTCGGTGGGCCTGCTGCTCTTCGGCTTCGCCGGCCCGCTTGCCGGCTGGCTGGTGGATAAGCTGGGGCCGCGTTTGGTGATGCTCGCCGGTCTAGGCCTGATGATCTTCAGTATGGTGGCCAGCGCGCTGATGCAGACACCCTGGCAGATGTTGCTGTTCTGGGGTGCGGTGAGCGGCCTGGCCACAGGCCTAGTGGGCGCCGTGATGGGCACAGCGGTAGCGAATCGCTGGTTCTACGCCCGGCGCGGCATGGTGCTCGGTATCTTCGGGGCCGCCACCTCGGCGGGCCAGCTGATCTTCCTGCCCGCCATCGTCGCCACAACGGGCGTGATCGGCTGGCGCGGCGTCAGCTATGTGCTCGCCGCCCTCGCCGCCGCCCTCATCCCCCTAGTGCTCCTGCTGATGCGCAACGCCCCCGGCGATGTGGGCGCCCTGCCATATGGGCTCAGCGAGGCGCCGCCCGCAGCGGCCACGCGCCCCTCTGGCATGGCCGTGATGGGCGTGGCCGTGCGCTCGCCCACCTTCTGGCTGCTCAGCGCTACCTTCTTTATCTGCGGTGCCAGTTCCAACGGGATTATCGGCACCCACTTTGTGCCCCACGCGGTGGATCACGGCATCGCCCCAGGCACGGCGGCCGGCGTGCTGGCGCTCATGGGCCTGATGAACTTTGTGGGCACGCTCGGCTCGGGCTTCCTCACAGATCGCTACGACCCGCGCGTGCTGCTGGCGTGCTACTACGGCTTCCGGGGCCTCTCGCTGATCTTCCTGCCGTTTATCAGCAGCCCGCTCGGGCTAGCCTTTTTCGCCATCCTGTTCGGGCTCGACTACATCGCCACGGTGCCGCCAACCTCGGCCCTCGTGGCCGACAGCTTTGGGCGCGCCAATGCTGGCACCGTCTTCGGCTGGGTCTTCTGCGCGCACCAGATCGGCGCGGCCCTGGCGGCGTGGCTCGGCGGCGTGGCCCGCGACCTCACGGGCGACTACGGCATCGCCTTTATCCTAGCGGGCGTGCTCGCCATCGCCGCCACCGGCCTCTCGCTTGGCATTCGCCGCGCGCCGGTAGCGGCTGCGCCTGTGGCGGGCGACTAGACCTGCTCTACGACTGGGCCCGCTGGCGTGTCCTTCACCTGCCAGCCTAGCACGGCGAGTTGGCCGCGGATGCTGTCGGCGGCGGCCCAGTCGCGGGCGGCGCGCGCGCCCTGGCGCGCATCTACCAGTGCCAGCACGTCAACGGGGACGGCGGTCGCCTCAGGCTCCGCGAGCGCTGGCGTGGCCATATCGGCCCACACGCTCGGGTCGAGCCCGGCGTCGAGCGCGGGCAGTTGGAATGGCCCAAGCTCCGTAAGCGGCAGCTGCGCCTTGCGCTCGTAGCGCCGCTCCTGGCCCGCGCTGCTGATCACCGTGACCCCGCCGCGGCCAAGCACCTGGGCCGAGCCTGCGGCCAGGTCGATCACCAGGCCGGTGTGCTCATCGATGCCCACCACCGTCAGATCGCCGGGCAGCATCGTCAGCAGCTGGGCGAAGCGCGCGCGCCCCATAAAGCAGCGGCTGGTGTCGAGCTCGGCGCCGCCCTCGGCGTTGTCCCAGTGGGGCACCAGCACCAGCGAGAGGCCGTAGGGGCGAAAGAGGTCCAGGCCGGGCTGCCAGTGCAGCTCGGTGCCAACCTTGTAGATCTCGTAGACAGGCAGGGCGAAGGCGCCCATGGCGATGGTGGCGGCGCTGGCGGTGACGATAGGCGCGCCGTGGCGCTGGCGGGCCACCATGCGTTCCCAGGCCAGGCTCCCCTGAAGCTGGCGCACGGTGTAGGTGGGGCTGCCGGGGCCAAGGAAGATCAGCCGGGCCTCGCGCAGCGCCTCGGTGGTGGCGGGGTTGTCGGGGCTCTGCTCGCTGCCACGGGCGCGGGCGGGGAGCAGGGCGATCTCCGGGCGCAGGTTTTGCAGACGCACCCGCAGGTAGTCGGCCACCTTGCTGGCGACACGGTCGGAGTTGGGCTGGAAGCCGGCGGGCGTCTCCAGGATGGCCACAGGCAGCGGCGCCGTCTCGCCACGGGTCAGCAGATCGTAGATCACCCCGGCGCTGGGCGTCGTCTCGCCTGAGCCAAGCAGGGCGACCGCACCAGGGGCGGCGAGCATCATCAGGGGCTCCGTTCAGGGCGGCAGTGCCGCCAATGATTTGTTGGGTTGCGCAGAGCGCCACACACTTTATAATACTACGACTACCCGAGTCGAGACAGCCAATCCCCAAGCAGCGCGAGGCAGCCATGAGCAAGCAGACCCCGGTGCACCGCCACAACGACCACGATGACCACGACAGCCACGACCACGATGCGCACGATCGCGACAAGCACGACCACGACGACCACGACGACCACGCAGCTCACAGCCACGGCCAGGGCGGGCCGCTGGGCTGGCTGCGCGAGCTGCTGCCCTTTGGCCACAGCCACGCGGCGGAGGACAAGATCGACTCGGCGCTGGAGGGCAGCGAGCGGGGCATCTGGGCCCTGAAGATCTCGCTGATTGGCCTGGGCGCAACGGCGCTCTTCCAGGTGGTGATCGTCCTGATCAGCGGCAGCGTGGCGCTGCTGGCCGATACGATCCACAACTTCTCCGACGCGCTCACCGCCGTGCCGCTCTGGATCGCCTTCGCCCTGAGCAAGCGCGCCGCCAACCGCCGCTACACCTACGGCTACGGCCGCGCCGAGGATATTGCCGGCACCGTGGTGGTGCTGATGATCCTCGCCAGCGCGATCATCGCCGGATGGGAGAGCTACAAGAAGCTGCTGGAGCCAACGCCGGTCAGCAACGTGGGCTGGGTGATCGCCGCCGCGATCATCGGCTTCCTCGGAAACGAGGCTGTGGCGATCTTTCGCATCCGCGTGGGCAACGAGATCGGCTCCGCCGCTCTGGTGGCCGACGGTCAGCACGCCCGCGTGGACGGCTTCACCTCGCTGGCGGTGCTGTTCGGCGCCGTCGGCAGCATACTCGGCTTTCCCCTGGCGGACCCGCTCATCGGCGCTTTGATCACGATCGCCATCCTGTTCATCGTGAAGGATGCCGCCGTGGCGATGTACCGTCGCCTGATGGACGCGGTGGAGCCCGCCGAGGTCGACCGCATCGAGCGCGCCGCCACCGCTGTGGCCGGGGTGCAGGCTGTCCACGAGGTGCGCGCCCGCTGGCTCGGCCACGCCCTCAGCACCGAGCTGCACATCACAGTCGACGAGGATCTGCCCACCCACGCCAGCCACGAGATCGCCGAGCGGGTGCGCCACGACCTGTTCCACGCCCAGCCACGCCTCGCCCAGGTGATCGTCCACGTCGACCCGTGCGGCCACAGCGGCGCCGAACACCACGACCTTACGGCGCACCACGCGCGCCCGGCCGCGCCTGCTTAGCGGAAAGCTTCCTATGCCTGGGACAATCCTGCTCGCTGGGGGCGCGGAGTTTGGCGGCACGATGGCCGCCCCGGACAGGCGCGCTATAGAGCTGGCTGGCGGCGTCGACGCGCAGCTCCGCGTGATCCCCACCGCCGCCGCGCCCGACCGGAACCACGAGCGGGCAGGGCGCAACGCCGTGCGCTGGTTTCGCTCGCTCGGGGCACAGGACGTGGCCGCCGTGCCGCTGATCGACGCAGCAAGCGCCGCCGACCCCGCCGTGGTGGCGGCCTTGCGCTCCGCCCGCCTGATCTATCTGCTCGGCGGCTTCCCCGACTACCTCGGCGACACCCTCGCGGGCAGCGCCGCCTGGGCCGCGTGCCGGGCGGCCTACGCAGATGGCGCCGTGCTCGCCGGCAGCAGCGCGGGGGCGATGGTGCTGTGCGAGCGCTACTACGACCCGCGCAGCCGCACGGTGCGCGCGGGGCTCGGGCTGCTGCCGGGCCTCTGCGTGCTGCCGCACCACAACGGCTTTGGGGCAAGCTGGGCGCCGCAGCTCCAGGCGTTACTGCCCGCGCTCACGCTGCTCGGCATCGACGAGGGCACGACCGTGATCAGCGAGGCGGATGGCTGGCGCGTCTATGGCGGCGGCGGCGCGACGGTCTACCGGGACGGTGCGATCACGCGCTGGGCCAGCGGGGCGTGGCTCAGGCTGGGGCCATCTGCGTAATCTGCGTCATCTGCGGATAAACGTGTGCTCCATCGCCAGCAGCGCCGCCTTACGCTGGAGCCCCCAGCGAAAACCGTGGAGCTTGCCGTCGCTGCCCACGGCGCGGTGGCAGGGCACAACCAGCGAGACGCGGTTAGCGCCACAGGCTGCGCCAACAGCCCGTGCGGCGCCGGGGCCGAGCCCGAGCGTGGCCGCGAGCGCGCCGTAGCTGCGCGTCTCGCCGTAGGGGATGGCACCGAGCTTCGACCAGACTCGGCGCTGAAACGGGGTGCCCGGCAGCTCAAGGGGCAGCTCGGCGCATGGCCCCTGGCCGGCGAGGTAGGCCAGCACAGCGTCCGCCGCCTCGCGCAGCGCCCGCTCGTCTGGCGCCACGCTGGCGCACGGGTAGTCGCCCTGAAGCTCCGCCAGTAGCGCCGCGTCGTCGTCGCCGAGGCCAAGCCAGCAGAGCCCATGCGCCGTGGCGCCCAGTAGCACCAGCCCGAGCGGCCCTTCAACAATCCCGTAGCTGATCATCACGCCACCGCATTCGCGCGTTCGCGTTCGCGCTCTTCGCACCCTTTCGCGCCCTTCGTGCTCCAGACGCCCCTCACACGCTCACCAGGAGCACCCCCGCCAGCACGGCCGCCACGCCGGCCCACTGGCTGGGGGCGAGCCGCTCGCGCAGGAATATCCAGGCGAGCAGCACCGTCACCGCGCTGAAGATCGAGGCCATCGCGGTGACGACGCTCACATACGCGGTGCTGATGCCGCTGTTGTAGGCGAGAAAGCCCAGCGTGTCGAGGCTGGTGGCCAGCAGCATCGCGCCTGCGAGCCTGGGCGTGAGCTGCGGCGGTTGCTCGCGCCGCACAAGCAGCAGCAGCGCCGCCGTGGCCCCCGTGAGGATGCGCGCCACGAGCACCGGCCACGCGATGCCCATGCTTGCGGTGACGGGGACAAGCAGGTAGAAGAAGATGCCGTAGCACAGGGCGGCGCCGAAGGCTGCCGGCACGCCCTCAAGCGAGGCGGCGCTTGCCCCCGGCGCCCGCGCCACCACGATCACCCCGCCCACCACCACGGCCACGCCAAGCAGGGTGGCGGGCGCGAGCCGCTCGCCGCCGAGCACGGCCAGCAGCGCCGTGACAACCGCGAAGCTCGCCGCCAGCGGCGACACGATCGCCACGGTGCCCACCGCGAGGGCGCGGTAGAGGCAGAGCGTGCCAACCACATTCAGCATGTTCACGCCTGCGGCGCGCGCCCAGACGCCGAGGTCGGCGGGGAAGGGGTCGCGCCGCACCAGCAGCACAAGGCCGATTGCGAGCAGGCCCGCAAGCTGCACGTAGAGCAGCGTGGGGAGCGGGCCGATCTTGCGCGCGATCCGGCTGATCACAAAGTCGCCTGTGCCCCAGCCGAAGGCCGCGATCAGACCAAAGAGCACACCCATCAGCGCCTCCGCCCTCTAAAAAAGCCGGTACGAAATGCGAAGGCGGCCACAACCACCAGCAGCGCCAGGATGATCAGGCACTCCACCAAGCCCAGCGAGCCAAACGACATAAAGTTCTCGCTTTTGGTTTCCGCAGAGCCAAATTGCAATGCCTTATCGGCTATCGGCTATCGGCTATCAACAGCTGCGCATAGCATCGGCGAGGCGGCTCACGCCCTCGGCCAGCTGCGCCGGCGGGCTATGCGAGAAGTTGAGGCGCATGGTGTTGGCACCGCCGCCGCCGGGGTGGAATGGCTGGCCCGGCACGAAGGCCACCTTGCGCTCCAGGGCCCGGCCCAGCAGCGCCTGCGCGTCCTGGCCCTTGGGCAGCGTAAGCCAGAGGAACATCCCGCCGGTTGGGCGCGTCCAGCGCACCTCGGCGGGTAGCTGCTGGGCCAGCGCGGCGAGCATAGTGTCGCGGCGCTCGCGGTACACGGCGCGCAGGCGTGGGATGTGCCGGTCGAGCAGGCCATCGCGGCAGGCGTAGTAGGCCAGCAGCTGGGCCGTGCTGCTGGTGTGCAGATCCATACCCTGCTTCAGCATCACCAGGCGGTCGTAGAGCGCGCGCGGCGCGGCGATCCAGCCCACGCGCAGGCCGGGCGCCAGCAGCTTGGAGAGCGTGCCGAGGTAGACCACATGGCGCAGCTCGCCGTGCATGGCGATGTCGATGGCGGCCAGGGGCGTAGCCCGCGCGCCCTCGTAGTACAGCTCACCGTAGGGATCGTCCTCGATAATCGGCAGCTCGTAGCGCGCGGCCAGCTCCACCAGGCGCACGCGCCGCTCCGGCGAGAGCGTCGTGCCGGTGGGGTTTTGGAAGCTGGAGACAACATAGAGGAAGCGCGGCCGGACGCCGCTGGCGAGCAGCCTCTCAAGGGCGCCCACATCGAGGCCGTCATCGTCCACCGGGAGCGTAAGGTAGTTGGGCCGACTGGTCTGCCAGGCCTGGAGCGCGCCGAGATAGGTGGGCTCCTCCACGGCGACGGGGGCGCCGGGGTCGATCAGCAGGCGGCCGAGCAGGTCGAGGCCTTGCTGAGAGCCAGCGGTGACGAGCAGTTGCTCGGGGGGAACGGCCAGATCCAGGCGGCCAAGCCAGACAGCCACAAGCTCGCGCAGCGGGGCGTAGCCCTCGGTGGGGCCGTACTGCAAGCTGGCGAGCGGCGCCTCGGCGAGGGCCTGCTCGCTGGCAGCGCTGATCTCCTCGGCGGGGAAGAGCTCTGGGGCGGGGAGGCCGCCGGCGAAGGAGATCATCTCGGGCTGAGCCGTGAGCTTGAGCAGGTCGCGGATGGCCGAGCTGCTGATACCGCGCGCGCCCTCGGCGATCCGGTCATTCCAGATTAGGTCCATCGTGCCATACCTCACTTGTGCGTCCAGAGCGCTCAGTATAGCTGAAACCGCCACACGCGACGACGGACAATTACGGGCAAGCATGGCAGACATGACGGCTAGCGACGATCCAAAATCCTAAATCGGCAATCCAAAAATGGTATAACAACAGCTATGACACGCATCGCGCTCTTACACAGTCGGCTCCCGCTCACGATCGCAGCGCTGCTTGTGGCCCTGTTGCTCTGGGGGCTCGTCTGCGCGGCGCGCGAGCGGGTAGGGCGGGGCTATGTGGCGGGACTCTGGGTTGCCCAGCTGCTGATCACGGCGCAGGGGCTGCTGGGGGGCCTGCTCTTTGCAGGCGGGGCGCCTGCGGGTTTGGCGCTGCACAGCATCTACGGTGTCGTCGCAGCGCTCTGCCTACCGGCTGCCATGGCCTACAACCGCGGCCGCGCCGGGCGCTGGGAGGCGCTGATCTTCGCCGCCACTTGCCTATTTCTGCTTGGCGTGGTGATCCGCGCCGTCGTGACGGCGGGGTAACAAAAAGCCGCCATGTACACTGAGGTACATGGCGGCCTTGAAACGTGGCTGGGGGACAGGGATTCGAACCCCAACTATCTGATCCAGAATCAGATGTTCTACCCTTAAACTATCCCCCACTGTGGTGCCGAAAGTGGGAGTCGAACCCACACGAGGTTGCCCTCACTACGCCCTGAACGTAGCGCGTCTGCCATTCCGCCACTTCGGCAAGTGGTCATACACTCAACGCCGCGCATGATACTACGCCGCCTCTGTTTTGTCAAACCCCACGCGGGCGAAGCAGCCACCTCGCCCGCTCTGCGGATGTTCGGCTATTGGTTAGCGCACGTTAGCGCTCGGCGATCAGCATAGCGATGTAGTTGAGCGTGGCGCGGCGCCCCTGAGGGTGTAGCTGGCGCCACAGGCCCACGAGCACGCCCTCGTCTGGGGTGCTGCTGCTGGCGGCGAGGCTGGGCGCGCTTGCGGCCACCGGGGCAAGTGTGGCAGCGAGGGCTGGCGGAGCCTTCGGCTCTGGCGCCTCGACGCGCAGCTCGCCGACCTCGACGGCAGCCTGCTCATCCTGCGGCTGCTTCAGGCTGCC
>JAYUYB010000223.1:0-11329 GCA_043752655.1 Chloroflexota bacterium | reverse complement strand
GCCGGGTGCCCTTCGACGCCCCAACGCCCCTGGCCGTGGCACTCCAGCACATCCAGTCCCCGCCGCCATCGCTTGTCGGATTGCGCCCCGATCTACCGCCCGCCGTCGAAGCCGTCGTGCAGCGGGCACTGGCGAAGGAGCCACAGGCGCGCTTTGCCAACGCCGGAGCACTTGCCCAGGCGCTGGAGCAGGCATGGACAGCGCCAGTTGGCGCTGGCAGCGTCCATCAATTGCCAACGCAAGCCTGGATACCGTCTGCTTCTGCCCGAGCAACGCCTGTAGCGACAGCAGCGCCCATTCCCAGGCAGCACCCACACGGCGGCGCACCCGCACCGCTCGCCGGGGGTGGGCCAGCAGGTGCGGGACGGCCATCGCTGCTCCTGCCTATCCTGGGCACGCTGCTCCTGCTCGTGTTCGCCGGCGGGGCGCTGCTGGCCCTGCGCGGCAACCCGGACACGACTGCCCAGGTGACGCCGGCTCCCACGGCGACGACGGCCGAAGACGCAACGCCGGCGTCGCCGACGAGCGCGGGCACCTTCGCCACACCCACTACGCCCGCCTCTGCGCCGGTCGCACAGGTGCGCGAGCTCCTCGCGGGGGCTGAGGCCGGGCCAAATGGCCCCGCGCTCCTTGCTACGCTTGACCAGGCCCAGCAAGCGCTCGACCAGGGTGATGCCGCGGGGGCAAGCAGCCGGCTGGCCGAGCTGCAACGCACCCTGCTCGCCGATGCCCGCGCCGGCACGCTTGCGCCCACCCTGTTGCGGAAGGCACTCAGCGGCGTCGATGCCGTTGCCGACGAGCATGGGCTGACCCTGCCACTCACCGTGAGCGCGGACTAACTCACAAAGGACGACACGATGCTCGCACGCTCTTCCTGGTGGGTGCGCCTGCGCGAGCGGCCGCTGGAGCTGGAGCTGCTGGTCACGGCCAGCCTGCTGCTCGCCGCCGGGCTCGGCGCAATCATTCTCGGCTCCGGCGACACCATCCAGTGGATGGATCTGGCAATTGCCGGCGCCTTTGTCGGGCTCTTCATCGGGCTGAGCCTGGCACTCGCCATTCGCGGCTGGGGCGAGGACGCGGTGTTGCTCCCGCTGGCCGCCTGCCTCGCTGGCATCGGCATGATCATGACCCGCCGGCTGGAGCCGGATTTAGCCGCGCGCTACGGCGAGCTGTACGGCGGCGTGGCACTCAAGCAGGTGATCTGGGTACTCGGCGGGGCACTCCTGCTCGGGGTGGTCAGCTTCGTGCCCTGGCCGCTACGCTGGCTCAAGCACTACCGCTACAGCTGGCTCGTGCTCGGCGTCGGCCTCGTCGCCGTCGCGGCAGTGTTCGGGGTGGAGCGTAACGGTGCGAGGCTCTGGCTCGACCTCGGCCCGTTCCAGCTCCAGCCCGTCGAGGTGCTCAAGATCCTGCTCGTGGTCTACCTGGCTACCTACCTCGACGGGCGGCGCGACCTGCTCGGCCGCGGAGCCTTCCGCGTCGGTCGGCTCGCGCTGCCGCCGCTGCCCTCGCTCATCCCGCTGGGCGCAATGTGGGGGCTCACGATTGGGTTGATCATTATCCAAAAAGACCTCGGCGCGGCCCTGCTGTTCTTCTTCATCTTCTTGGCGATGCTCTACCTGGTTACCGAACGCGCCGGGTATGTGGTCGCCGGGCTGGGCGCCTTCGCGCTTGGCGCAGCGGCACTCTACCCTGTCTTCGGCCATGTGCGCGTGCGCGTGGACGCCTGGCGTGACCCGTGGGCCGACCCGCAGGGTGGCGGCTACCAGATGGTGCAGGCGCTCTATGCGCTCGCCAGCGGCGGCTGGGCCGGCGCCGGGCTCGGCCAGGGCGACCCCACGGTGGTACCCGAGAGCCACACCGACTTCATCTTTACCTCGATTGGTGAGGAGCTCGGGCTCGTCGGCGCACTAGGGCTGCTGCTCTGCTATGCGCTGTTCGCGCTCCGGGGCTACCAGGTGGCCCAGCGTGCCCGCTCGGGCTTCGAGCAGTTGCTCGCCGCCGGCCTGACCACCGCGATCGTCGCCCAGGCCCTAATCATCACGGCGGGCACGACCAATCTTATCCCGCTCACCGGGATCACGCTGCCGTT
The DNA here is from genome assembly GCA_043752655.1 of Chloroflexota bacterium. Classification (GTDB taxonomy): domain Bacteria; phylum Chloroflexota; class Chloroflexia; order Chloroflexales; family Chloroflexaceae; genus OHK40. Next base: position 9,237 of record JAYUYB010000223.1, on the reverse strand, counting down.
TGTGAGCTACGGCGGCTCGTCGACGCTGATCAACTTTGCGATGGTCGGCATCCTGCTGCGCGTCTCGGCCCGCAACCGCCCACCGCAGCTGAGCTAAGGGGCTTCCATGTTGGCTCGTCTACGCACCATCATCGCCTGGCTCGGGGCACTCCTTGGCCTGACCCTGCTCGGCGTGGGCCTGTTCCTCCCGCTCGCCGACCTGTGGCGCCTCGTGCTGCTCGTCGCGCTCTGGCTGCTCTCGCTGCTGCCGCGGGCCTGGCTGGCCCAGCAGCCGCCGCAGGGACGGGGCATGGGCCAGCTCGCCCTGGTCTGCTGCCTGGGCTTCGGCGCGGTTGGGCTTCAGCTGACTCGCGAGCAGGTCAGCCAGGCTGCCACGACCCGTGAGCGTGTGGCGGCGCTGCGCCAGGTAGTGGCTCGGCCTGATGAACAGACTGCACTGCGCCCGGCCGACCGCACGGCGCTCGGCAGTGGCCGGCTCTGGCCGGTCGCCACGAGCACAATTACCCGCGGCCAGATCCTCGACCGCAACGGCGTTGTACTGGCGACAACGCAGGACGGCCGGCGGATCTACCCCAACCCTGATCTAGGGCAGATCGTCGGCTTCCAGAGCCGGCTCTATGGCACAACCGGGGTTGAGGATACTTACGATACTGTGCTCGCCGGTACCACTGCGCTCTCGCCTACCGCCCTGCTGGAGGCCCAGCTGCTTGGCACTACCCTGCCTCATGCAAGCGGCGCCGACGTGGTGCTGACGCTGGACAGTGGGCTCCAGCAGGCGGCCCAGGCGGCGCTTGGCGAGCGGGCCGGGGCGGTGGTGCTGCTCGACACCCAGACGGGCGCCATCCTGGCCCTAGCTGGCTACCCGCGCTTTGACCCGAATCAGCTCGTGTTGTCGGAGAACGCCAGCCAGGCGGATGTTGACCAGGTGCAGGCCGGCTGGGCGGCGCTCACGAGCCGGGCCGACAGCCCGCTGCTCAACCGGGCCACCCAGGGGCGCTATCCGCCCGGCTCAGTGATCAAAGCACTTACCGCAGCGGCCGCCCTTGACGCCGGCGTGGTGCAGGGGCCAGAGGGGCAGGTCACCTGCCCGAACCGGCTGGAGACCGAGGCGGGGGCACCGCCGGTACGGAACGCGGTGGAGAGCCTTGACCGGCGCACCGGCAGCCCCTCCGACCTGTACCGAGTCTTCGCCTTCTCCTGCAACACCGCCTTTGCCCAGCTTGGCCTGGCGCTCGGTCCCGCGCGCTTCGCCGATTACGCCGCCCGCTTCGGGCTCGGCTATGTCGACGATACCACCCGCAGCGCCGACCTGCGCGACATCCCGGCCGAGGCCGGCACGATTGCCAACGACGCCGCGTTCCTCTCCCGGCCGGTGGCACTCGCCGATACCGCCTTCGGCCAGGGCCAGGCCCTCGTCACGCCGCTGGATATGGCCCAGATGGCAGCCGTGGTTGCCAACGACGGCAAGCTCCTCCGACCCTACCTCGTGCAGGAAGTTCGTGCCGGTGGAGCAGCGCAGTACACGGCCAAACCGGAGCTGCTCCGCGAGGTGATCGCGCCGCAGGCCGCGCAGCAGCTGCGGGCGGTGATGCAGCGCTCGGTGGAGATCGGCTACGCCGCCCCGGTAGCACTGCCCGGTGTGACCATCGGTGCGAAGACCGGCACGGCGGAGACGCCGACGGGCACGCCCCATTCCTGGTTCGTAGCCCTCGCCCCGGTCGAGCAGCCGCGCTTTGCCATCGCCGTGATTGTGGAGTACGGCGGCGAGGGCAGTCGCGGTGCCCTGCCGGTCGCCCGCCAGGTGCTGGCCGCCGCCCTGGGGGTGCAGCCATGAGCCGCCGCACGATCACCGCTGTGTTGCTGGCGCTCGGGGTCTGGCTGCTTGCCGGGTGCTCGACCCTACCTGCCGCGCTTGGTGGCCCCACGCCGGTGCCGACAGCGCCCATTGACCCATACAACGCCGCAGTCGCCACGGCCGAGGCGGTGGGCGATGCCGCCGCACGAGCCACAGCCTACTACGAGCGTGGGAATATCCAGCTTGATCGTGGCGAGCTGGAGCCGGCGATTGCCGACTACGACCAGGCCATCGCCCTTGACCCCTCCAACGCGCGGGCCTTCCACAACCGTGGCCTGGCCCACGCCGTACTCGGCCAGATTGATCAGGCCCTCGCCGCCTATGGCAACGCCATTCGGCTCGACCCGACCTACATACGGGCCTACCGCAACCGACTCATCCTGCTGGAGCAGCGCGGCGACCTTGCGGCGATGGCAGCCGATTACGACCGGCTTGCCGAGCTCGATCCCGAGCGCGCGGCTGACTACCGCTACCGCGAGGGCAGCGCCCGCTACGGCCTGCGTGATCGCGACGGGGCGCGAGCGGCGTTCGACGCGGCGCTCCAGGCCAACCCGCAGCACGTCGACGCGCTGTACGAGCGCGGGCTGCTCCAGTTCGCCGACGGCAAGCCGACCGAGGCTATCCGCGACTTCGACGCGGCGTTGCGCCTGAGCCCGCGGGCGGCGAACGCCTACTACGCCCGCGGGTTGGCCTACAGCGCGTCGGGCGAGCACGCCCGCGCGCTCAGTGACTTCACCCGCGCGCTCGACACCCAGCCGGACAACCCGGCCGCCCTGATCGGCCGGGCGAGCGCAGCGCTCGCACTTGGGCGTGCCGATGAGGCGCGAGCCGACCTGACACGGCTCGACAGCCTTGAGCTTGATGATCTCCTGCAGCGTGCCGCCGAGACCCTGCGCCAGCAGCTCGGCGACGCAGCGCAGTCGCCATAGATGCCAGGTGTCCATCTGGCCACGGAAATCATACGGAGGAAACGATGCAACGACGCTGGATCCCGCTCGCCCTGTCAGCCCTGGTTGTCGCCATCCTGCTGAGCCTGGTGCCCGCACAGCGTGCGGAGGCCGTGCCACCACAGCAGGCGCCCACCGCTACCAGTACGACCACGACCACGCCCGGCACGACCACGCCCACGGTGACCACGACGGTGACCGCTACCGCAGGCACCACGACGCCGACAATTACGACCACGCCGGGTACCGCCACGCCCACCCCCGTGAGCACTGCTCCGACCACGGTGACCCTCGCGAACGGCTACCGGATCACCTTCCTCGGCTTTGTCGCCAATGCTGACGGCACTACCACCTGGCGCTACCAGGTGGACGAGCTGGCGAGCGCCCAGGATCTGAGCAACTGGGTGCTGGGGCTCCCCGGCTGCGTGGTCGTCAGCGCGGCCCCCGAGCCGAACGAGGTGGTCAACCCTGACCCCAACGCGCAGATCAGCGGCGTGAAGTGGCAGACCGGGGCGGGCTTCACCAGCGGCGTGTTCACGGTGACGCTCGCCAATGCCCCGAGCATCGGCGCAGTCATTGCCGCCGCCAAGGGGCCGGACGTTGAGTACGGAACGCTCCAGGGTCCGAGCTGCGGCGAGTACCAGGGCATCCCCCCGCGGCCGATCACGATCCCGATCTTTATCCCGGTTTCGACCTACCGCATTACTTTCCTGGCGCTGGTCACGAACGCCGATGGCTCAACCACCTGGCGCTACCGGGTCGAGGAATTGGCCGGGGCGGCCGACCTGACCAACTGGGTGCTCGGCCTGCCGGGCTGCTCGGTGGTCAGCACCACACCGGCGACGGGGGCAACGGTTGGGGCAGACGCGGCCACAGGCCTCTCCGGAGTGCGCTGGGCCACCGAGCCGAGCTTCACCCGCGGCGAGTTCGCCGTCACGGTGTCGAACGCGACCCGTATTGGCCTGACCGATGTGGCGGTGCAGAGCGGCGCGGCCTACGGGGCGGTGATTGGGCCGGTCTGCGGCTTCGACGAGGACGAGGAAGAGGATCGCGAGCCGCCGACGGTGATCATCATCGAGCAGCCCGCCACCCCAGTCATCGTGGTCGAGAACGGTGTCTCGTTCGTGACCTGGGTGCTCAAGATCAAGAACACCGGCGGTCGTGGTCGCGGCGTGTTCCTGGTCCTCGACCTCGACCTGCTGGAACTGGCCGACCTGCGCTTCTTGGCAGGGGCCGGCTACGTGCGCGAGATCCGCGGCAACCAGGTAATCATCGGCATCGGGGAGAACAACACCATCCGCCGCCAGACGATCGAGGTGAGCCTGCGCTTCAAGGTAACTGGCGACGACAAGCAGGAGCGGAAGACGCGGCTTCGCTACACGATGGAGTACGGCAACAGCGGCGGACGCAGGTTCGAGCCGGTGGTGCTTGAGGTGGTGGTTCCAGCGGTGGTCGTGGCCGTGCCGGTGGTTGTGGTCCTGCCACGGCTGACCGAGGCGGAGATCGACACGCGCTTCCGGGTGCGCTGGAACAGCGGCGGCGGTCTGCGCCTCTACGGCCTGCCGCTGACGCGGGCGGTGACGCTACGGAGCGGGATCATCGTCCAATACTTCGAGCGGGCGCGCTTCGAGTACCACCCCGCGAACGAGGGCACTGAGTACGTCATCCTGCTCGGACGGCTCGCGGTGGAGCTGGGCTACAGTCAGCTAGCGGTGGCAGCACCAACGAGCCAGGCTGAGCTGACCTGGTACTTCCCGCAGACCGGGCACCTGCTCGGCCAGTCCTTCCGCACCTACTGGCAGACGCGGGGCGGCCTGGCGACCTATGGCTACCCGATCGGCGCGGCGTTCGTCGATAATCGTGGCTTCACCGTGCAGTACTTCGAGCGGGTGCGCATGGAGCTGCACCCCGAGTTCGTCGGCACCGAGAACGAGGTGCTGCTCGGCCTGCTCGGCGAGGAGCTGCTGACCCGCAACGGCGGTGAGGTGGAGCTCGACGACTAGCCGGATCGCGGGCAAGCACGAGGCCGGGGAGTACGCAGGCGCGCACAGCCCCGGCCTCGTGGTGCCTGTGCCATCTGATAGGGGTACAACTATTGCAGTGCAACAAGCCAGGCAGATGTGTTTCGAGACGACGCGGGCGGAGGTTGTGATGCAGCTACAACAGGTTCGCTGGTGGATGGCAGTGCTGCTCGGCGGCATGCTGCTCGGGTTTGGGCGCATGACTGGTGCCCAGCCCGCCGCTCCGCAGGATGTGCCACCGACGACCGTCACGCTGGAGAATGGCTACCGCATCACCTTTCTCGGCGTCGTCTATGCCCCCAGCGGGGCGTCCATCTGGCGCTATCAGGTGGACGAGCTGGCGAGTGCCCAGGATCTGAGCAACTGGGTGCTGGAGCTCCCAGGCTGTGTGCGGATTGTGACGGCGGAACCGGAGCCGTGGGAGGCGGTCAACCCCGACCCCAACGCGCAGCTCTCTGGCATCAAGTGGCAGACGGGCGCGGGGTTTCAGCAGGGCCAGTTCACCGTGACCCTGGCCGAGCCGTGGGGGATCGGCACAACCCAGGTGGCGGCGAAGGGGCCCGACGTCGCGCGCGGGGTAATTGCGGGGCCGATCTGTGTTCGGGTAGCTGCGCTGGCGCTGGCGAAGACGGTGGATCGCACGACCGCACTGCCGGGTGACCTGCTGACGTACACCATTACGCTGAGCAATCCAGGCGCGGCTGCGGTAGCCAACCTGAGTCTGACCGATCCCATTCCGGCAGGGGCGGCCTATGTTGAGGACAGCCTTCGCGTGACGAGCGGGGCCGGGCGCTACGACGTGGCGACCAACCAGGTTCGCTGGGATGGCGGTCTTGCCGCAGACCAGACCCTGACCCTCACCTTCAACGTACGCGTGCAGAAGGGAATCAGCGCAGGCAGCACCATCACCAATACGGTCAGGCTTGGCGATCAGGGGGCGACCGCGACGACCCGCATCGGGCCGGCGGGGGCACCGGCTCTGTATCAGGTATATCTGCCGCTTATGCGTCGGTAGGAGTGCATGTGGGGCGCCGTATCGGCCGGAATACACCAGCTAGACTGGTCATCGTATGACTCGCTCCCATTGGGTCATGGTGTTCCTCACAGCGACTGCCTACGATAGCGCTACATACGACGGTGGAGGACAGAACGGAAGCTACAGCGCTCTGGACGACGTCCCGTGAGCCCGTCAGAGGTGCAGGTACAAGAGGACGAGGCCCGGCGCAAGCGCCGGGCCTCGGCTGCGCTCAATCCGCTGTTGTACAATGCCAGCACCGTGCGGGTAAAGCAAACGTCGCTTCTTCGCTAGGGCCTCAGGAGCGCCTCCTGGGCGCTGCTCGACAGACTGGTCACCGCCGAGTATCAGGAGCTCGAGTCTGGTGCCCCACCTGCCGCCAGTGTCTAGCAGCCTCAAACGACCGCCCCCACCACGGTGGCCCTGCGTGACGTGCAGCGGGGTAACGCGGGCGTGGTTAACCGCGTTGAAAGCAGTGAAGCGGCAGCGGAGATGCGGTTTGGCGCGTGAGTAGCCGATGGCGTGCGTTTTCCCGAGCGATCTAACCACAGAGCCTAGTGTTATTTCAACTCTCTATATAATACGCGTTTCCGACCGTCAACCACCTGTCTACTTGCAAGGTTAGGAGCAGGCGGCGCTACCTCGACGATGCTCGGATACACGGCCGAGCATCTATAGCGTTAAGCTAGCGAGCCTGTGGCCGCCCGCTGCACGCACCCGCCCACTCCGCCCAGATTATTCGCCGGGAGCGCCAGCGATGCCCCACAGGCACCAGGCCTGGCTCTATCAGCCCTACTGACTTCGCCGACAGCGAACCAGATATCGGCGAGCCTAGCGAAGCTCAGCGCTCAGGGCCACGGCGTCGCGTGGCAGGGTTCGCCGTCGTTCGGCGCAGCCGAGGCAACGCAGCCCGTCGCGGCTCCGCGTGAACGGGCGCCCGCAATCCGCGCATGCGAGTCCGGCGCGTGTGGCCGCCCGTGCACAGACCTGTCAGCCTCCCTCGGCAGCGATTACTACTGGCAGCGCAGCTGGGGGGATCGAGCGGCCGCAGAGTGTCACACCCTCGCCCCGAGTCAGGTGCTGACGTGCCCCAGGCCAGGTCACGATCGCCAGGGGTGCCGGCGGACGCGGACCGAGCGCCGCCGCAGCCTGCGTCTCGGCGTCTGGGACGACAAGCGGAGTCCCTACGAGCAGCTGAGCAAGCACGGCCCGCGCGCGTACCGTCTCGGTCACGATGCAGGGGACGATTAGCGCGGGCAGCAGGCCGAATGCCGTTGCAAGCTCGTGGGGCGCCTGCGCGCCGGGCTGATCCTGCTTGTTCGCAGCCACGAGAAACGGGACGGGACGCAACGCCTGGAAGAAGGCGAGCATGCTGCGCACCTCTGCGAACGTCGTCGGGTCGGCGCTGTCTACGATAACCAGCAGCTCATGCATCCCGCACGCTAGCGCCTGTCACATGAAGTCGAAGCGCCGCTGGCCGGGCGTTCCGTACAGGTGCAGGGCGACGCCGGGCTCTATCCTCAGGCGACCGTAGTCCATCGCTGCCGTCGTCAGCGGCTTCACGCTTGCCGTGTGGTCGGTGACACGGCGCTCGGTGCGGACCGGCTCGATCTCGCTTGCGGCCGCGATCAGCTGGCTCTTGCCGTTGTCGAAGGGGCCGATGACGACGAGTTTCACTGCCTGCATTGCTCCTCTTGCGCGTCGTGTTGCTTGGGCAGATGCCTCGTTCGAGCTACGATTCCGTGGTCTTGTCCTCCGTCGTGCGCAGGTGGAGGTCGGCGATCTCGCGCAACGCAGTGAACAGCTCGATGTCGAGCAGCACGCCGGTTGGGTAGCCCTTCTGGGTCACGACGATCGACTGGTGGTTGGCCCGCGAGCGCTTGAGCAGTGCGGCCAGCGACGAGGCAGCTTTGGAGATCGGAACCACCCCGCGCTCAAGGTCGATGTCGAGCGTCCACTTCGTGCGATCGTGCTGGCTCACCGAAAACTCCTTTGCAGCAGCGCATCAAGCAACGAGGCTATCGTGCCGAAACTACGTGTAGTATCACTGATCCGTTCGCACATGTGAATAGGCCAATTGTCATCCCCCGTGACGAGAAGCGGAGGGTTGAGCGCCTGTGCTCAGACTGTTCGAGGCGGGTCTCGGCTACAGGTTCTCGTTCAGCGCTCAAACGCAAGGGGTAGCTGCCGCAGAGGGTTGCCACCGTCGATGAAGAGCCGACCACCGGGAATGAGCGCGGCTGCGATTCGTCGCAGCGCGCGCTCGCCGGCGACGGGGTGACGCCCGTCTATAGCTAAGAGCAGAACCATTGAGCCAGACCGAGGCGGAAGCGAAAACCGCAATGTGTGAAGAACGCACGGGCGTCCTCAGACGAAATATGCTCCAACGCTTGTGCTACGGCTTCCTCCAGGGCCTCACGTGTTCGGGCTCCCGCGCGGCGCAACTCCTCCTTGACCTTGGCAAACGCCAACTCAATCGGCGAGAAGTCCGGCGAGTACGAGGGCAAATACCACAAGTGGCAACCACGGGCCGCCACCAACTCACGCAGGCGTATGCTCTTGTGCGCACTCAAGTTATCCAGCAGCACAATCTGGCCCGGACGCAAGGTTGGTCCCAAAATATGCTCAACATATGCCTCGAACATGGGTGTGGTCACACCACCTACCGTCATCAGGCTTGGTCCCATACCGTTGAGCGAGAGCGACGCAATCGTCGAGGTGTTGGGCGGAGTGTTGCGTGGAAGCGAGGCAACGGCCCGTTCGCCACGTGGTGCGCGGGCGTAGCGCGGGGTCATATCGAGGTTCGAGCCAAACTCGTCGACCACAACCACATCGGCCGGGTCAACGTCCTCTTGCTCGACCAGAAAACGAACCCGGTCCCACCGATCGCGTTCGGCTGCGATCAGCGACTTTTTTTGCGCGTCAAACCCAGACGCCGGATAGCACGACCGAGTGTCCACTGGCTGATGCTGGTTCCGTGTGCGGCATTCCAGCGCGCGGCGTGCTCGGCCAGCGTGGCATCGGGAAAGGCGGTCACTTGTGCCCGCACGGCATCGTCGTGGGCAGGTGTAATTGCGGAGGCGAGCCCACCAGAGGGGGGGCGCGGCGAGACATCGCCGATTGTGCGCTGGGCAGCAAGCCAGCGTTTGAGGCTGGCGAGACTGACCTGGAAGGTGGTGACGACCGAGGCACGAGGCGTGCCTCGGTCGAGGGCCGCCAGCACCCGCTCTCGTAAATCGATAGAGTAGGCTTTCATACGTCAACAGCATACCACAGGCTCAACTGATTCGCCCACTGCTATAGCGGTGTCGGCGGCGATGTTCACCAGCGCGGCAGGGTTGTTTGGCAGCGGCTGGCCGCCGTTCCAGTAAAGATTGGTGCTCAGGACGAACGAGGCCG
>JAYUYB010000222.1:0-4830 GCA_043752655.1 Chloroflexota bacterium | reverse complement strand
CGCACAGCATTGAGTGTGATCGAGGTATCGCTCGGCCAGATCGTGGGCGTGCCAAGCAGATTATGGTCGAACTCAATAAACTCTCGGCGGAAACTCATGTTCACCCCCTTCATGGTCACCACCTGCTGCGGCCCAGGATAGTCGAGGTGCGAGTCGCCCGTAACCCGGCCATACCACGTAATGTAGCCTACACGGCGTGTGCGTCCGTCGAGAAACGTTCCTTCGCGCCAAAGCAAGTCGCGCCCACCCACGCCTCCCACGGTTGCATCAGTGTAGTGGGCGAGCATACGTTTCAGCCAGTCTGGCCGTGGCTGTGCATCATCGTCGGTAAAGGCGACAATAGCTGTTTTGCTCGCCAAAACACCGGCCTCCATTGCAACCAACTGCCCAGGCTTGCTCACAACAGCCATACGATGGCGCGCGGGATCAGTGGCAAGCCAGGCGCGCAAAAGCTCCTGCGTGGGCGCGTCGGTGTCGCGGGCAACGACAACGATCTCGTCCGGCTGACGCTCTTGCTTGGCGAGCGCTTGCAAGCAGTTCGGAAAGGTATCGGGGCGCTGATAGGTGATCACAACCACAGCGCATGTCAGCGAGCTTGCGGTCATCGTGGGCGCTCTTTCTGCCTCGAACCGGAGCACCCGATGGGAGATCCAGTGAGATCATCAGTGGTAGTGAGATGATGGCGAAACGAGCCGAGGGGGTGCCCTACGCAAACTGCTCTTGCCGAGGTGAGGGTCGAAGGGACGCGTACATCGCGACGAGGTGGGCGGCGCTATGGTGCCACGCCAAGCCATCCCGAACACGCTCGACCCCAATCTGACCCATGCGTTCCCTAGCGAGGGGATTATCGAGGAGCTCGGCAACAGCCGCTGCAAAAGCCCGCTCGTCGTTCGCCGGCACATACCAGGCTGCCTCGCCGGCAGAGGCGCGGTGCTCGGGCAAGTCGAAGGCAACAGTGGGCTTGCCGAGGGCCATATACTCGGTGATCTTGATCATTGTCGAGAGGTTATTGAGCGGGTTTGCCGGGTCGGGGTCTACACAAAGCGTGGCGGCGCAGATGTGCGCCATCAGCAGATCATCGTACAGCTTTCCGGTAAAGCGAACCTGCTCGTCGATCCCAAGCTCGGTGCTCAGCTTGCGTAGTGCAGGCACTGATTCGCCATCGCCGATGATCAGGCAGAGCAGATCCTCGCGCCTATGCTCGCTGCACAGATACTTGACCGCTCGCAGTAAGTAGTCGACGCCATCTTGCGGCCCGATAATGCCCACATACGCCAACACTGGGCGTCCCGTTGCCACAATTACTGGGGCTGGGGGAACTTGGTGCACGCGCTGCAGGTCGGGGCCATTACGAACCGTCGTGATCCGCCAGTCTGGCACGCTGTTGCGCGTCCTGTTGATGCGCCGGTACGACTCGTTGGTCACAATCACACGATCGGCAATTCTGCAGGAAAGGTATTCAAAAAGGCGCAACAGCTTGTAGAGCAGACCGTTGCGCTTGCCGCTGCGCACCTCCCAAATCTCAGGCGAGAGATCGTGGTGATCGAAGACGAAGCGCTTGCCCCACAGTTTGTACCAAAGCCCCACAACGCAGAACAGATCGGGGGGATTATGGGCATGAACAACGTCGAAGCCTTCGCGAACCCACACAATCAGTGACAGAAGGAACGTCGCCATCAACGAGTAGCCATACTCCCAAAGAAAGGCGAGCACGCCGCTACCCTCGCGGGGGCCGGGGTAGCGGTAGGCCATGACGCCGTGAACGTCCTCACACCATGGTTGGCCAGGGCGAGCCGGGCTGATCACCGAGACTTTATAGCCCGCCTCGCGCAGTGCCTGGGCTTCCTGCCGCACACGAATGTCCGACGGGTAGGGGTTATTCTCAAGCAACATCAAGACACGGGTAGGGTTCGAGTTTCGACTATACATAACGTGGTTTAATCCTGCTTGCCTGCGACAGGTTGAGCCCAAAGGCCCGCTGTACTCGCCAGTGCAAGCACAATCCATAAAGCGGTGATGGAGGCCGTATAGGTTGCATACGCATTGGAAATGCCCATATACACCAGGGCAAGGAGCATACACAATGCTGTATAGCCAAGCATCCGGGCAAGGAGATCAGGCGTACGGATTGCACGGATGGCGACGCGCACACCAAGGACTATCCAGAGCAAGTAGCTTAGCAGGTAGAGGATGCCACCCTTGAAGAGCAGGAACAGATATTGGCTCTCCTCGGTACCCCACCACACCTCGGGGGGCAGCTCTGGGCCGATACCTAACAGGTACTGACCATCGAGCACAGGCAGAAACTGGTCGACCCAGAGCTGAATGCGGTCCGTAAACGTACTGGCGAGCACAACATCACCAGTCGTGTTATTGAACTGCTGACTGATGCGTGCCTGGAAGAACGAACTGAAGATGACGGACGCCAGGGCTACGCTGATAATGATTGGCACCACGCCGCGCGGGATGCGCCGCAAAAAGATTGTGGCAGCGATCAGGCTACCAAGCAACCCAGCGATGCTGGCGAAGTTTCCAGAAATCGCAAGGGCAACCGAGTTGAGCATGATGACGGGCGTCAGCCACAGCATCGAAACACGCTGCTGTGTTTGCCCATAATATACGGCGAGGATAATTGTAAAGCTAGAATAGCTACCGAGCGTATTCCAGCTTCCATCGAACACCGACGTGGCGCGGTACAGCACCGGGTTGCGCCAGGCCTCCGTGATATAGAGCTTCGTGCTCTCACTCATATAGTTGTTATGCAGGAAATCACGCACGCCAGGGAAGTTGAGGCTTTCCCCAATGGCAAGCAGCGCTACAACCGTGCTGGCAAGAAACCAGGCGCAGATGATCCAGTGAACGTGCTCGCGAGATTGCACAACGGCCCGAATGAGACGATAGATAAGATAGTACTTCAGCGGACCCAGAAAGGTATTGAGCGCATCTGCTGAAAGCTCCTGACCGCGTGCTTGTATCATCAGCAATGGCACAATCGCGCCAGTGAGCCCGATGAACAGCATCGCCACATCGATTTCGTCGAACATCAGGCGCCAAGGCCGCTGTAGGAGCGCATGCATGACGACAGCGGCACAGGCCAACAGGAGCAGCACCTCGCCGAGACGCAAGCCAGGTATGCCGAAACGCGAGCGTGGGAGGCCAACCGTCAGCGGGAACAGCACCACAAAGACACAGCAGACGGCACGGGGATAGCGCACAGCAAGGGCCATTAGCGGAACGGCAGCGAGGACCAGAGCTATCCGCTCGTCGCGAAGTAGGAGCAGCGCGACGAACAGACCGACAAAGCTGGCAGCAGCGAGCAATGCCGCTGGGAAGAACCAGGGTGCTGACGCAAGGCGAGCTGGTAGCCGCAGTGGACTCACGATATGTGGCGTCATAACCAACCTCAGCTTTGCTGCGCGAGCACCGGTGCCGGCATCGATGTCGAGCCGGAGTGCGCAGGCTGCGGCGTGCCGTTGAAGATAATGAGCGTGGGAGTCTGTCCATCCATCTTCTGGTGCACCCACTCGCTGTATGGCTGCAACGCCACCTCCGTGACCTCGCGCTCGTGCGCAACAAGCAGGGTCGTATCGGTGATGGAGATGATGCCGGAGCCGATGCTCTGCTGAAGTGGCTCGAACAAGTCGACGATCACGAGGTCGAACGTGTCGCCGAGCTGCTTAAGCAGCTGGCTAAACTGCACAGCATCAACATGGGCGCGCTCGTCGGCGGTCGCTGGACGCTTGCCACTCAGCAGGGTTACATTTGGAAGCGTGGTCGAAACTAGCGCGCTTTCAAGCAGCGCCGGGTTGTGCAGCACCTGCTGAATACCAACAGCCGTCTTCACGCCTAGCAGCGTATCGAGACGCGGGGCATCTAGATTGGCATCGACCAACAGAACCTTGCGGCCACTCTCGACATAGGCGGCAGCTAGACTGGCTGCGACTGAAGCAGAGTCGGTGCGCTGACCAATGCCAGCGATCATGGCGACCTTGCCATTCCGCGAAAGCCGCCCGGGTAGCAGCCGCAGCGCCTGGGCAGTAGCACTGCTACTGTACTCACGCAACGCCCGCCACATAGGAGCCTTGGTGTCCTTCAAGCGTGGCAGCAGGACTACCCAGGTAAGCCCCAGCTGCTGCGCCGTCTCTTGCGGCAGCGTGCTTGGCCGGAACAGTTCTGCCAGGATGCAGAGGCCAAGGGCGACCGCACCTCCGACAAGGAGCGCAATCGAGGCAAGCGAGCGCGAACCTATCCCAGTGGTTTCGGCCGTCGAGGCTGGGGAAACCACATCGATCTGCTTGCGGATGTCGAAGGTTTGGACAATCAGGCTCTGCTCGCGCTGAACAACATTGTCGAGCTCGTTGCGGAGCGAAATCGTCTGTGGCGAGTCGTACTCGGCGCGCGGAACCGCTGCCAACGCCTGGGCAAGGTTGACACGCTGCTCGGCCACAAAATCCTGCGTTGGCTTCAGCGATGCGACGGCCTGGTCTTGACGGTGCTTTGCGAACATCGCCGCCATATGATTGGTGATACGGACAGCCTCTTCCGGGGTTGTCCAAGACCCCTGTACCTCGACTAGCTGTGTGTCGCGGACAGCAAACACTTTGACCGCATTTTGGAGTTGGCCCGCCGGCACGCCAAGGTTCAGCTCCTCCACGGCCTGCTGATACAGCTGTGCGTTGTAAAATGTGCGCGCATACGTACGGGCCAGGCCCTGACCAGCAGTAACTGCTGCCGACTGGTTCGGTACCTGATCAGCCAGGCCAATAAGCAACGTTGCTGTGGCTCGATATTGCGTCGGCTTATTGCCCGCTACCACATAGACGATCAAGC
>JAYUYB010000221.1:0-1825 GCA_043752655.1 Chloroflexota bacterium | reverse complement strand
GATGATCGCAGTCTGTACATCAACACGAGTCTGTAGGTGGATCTGCTTGCGGGCCGCCTGCTCGGCGACAAGCGCGAGGCAGGCGGCGCAGAGGGCGGCCACAGGCACCGGCTCTGGGTACAGCAGCAGCTTACCGGCCTCGATCTTCGACAGATCGAGGATGTCGGTGATCAGAGCGAGCAAGTTGCGGCCGGCCTCCTTGATGCGCTCGACGCCATGCTGCTGCTGCGCGGTAAGCGGGTCGTCTGGGTCGTCGAGCAGAAGCTCGGAGCGGCCGAGGATCGAGGTAAGCGGCGTGCGCAGCTCGTGGCTCATCATCGTCAGGAACTCGTCCTTCAGCCGCCCGGCGTGGGCAAGCTCGAGGTTGGCCTGGTGGAGCGCCACCGTGCGTTCGGCAACGCGCTGCTCAAGCCTCTGGTTTAGGCGCTCAAGGCGCTCGTTGCTCTCGTGCAGCGCGAGCTCGGCAGTGCGGCGCGCGGTGATGTCGCTGATGGTGAGGATCAGATAGCGCCGCCCCTCAGAGACAATAATATGTTGGTCGTACTGCACCCAAAGTATGTGGCCGTCGCGGTGGAACTGGCGCGTCTCGACGCGAAAGTTGCCGCTCGCGCCTGTAGCGGTGCTGGCCGCGATCACGGGCGCCAGGTCGTCGGGGTGGATCAGGCGGCGCCATAGATCAGGCTGAGCGAGGCACTCCTCCACCGAGTAGCCGAACAGCTCGGTGATCTGCGGGCTGACGTATGGTGTGGCGGAAGGATCGTCGAGGGCGGCGGTGGAGACGGCGAGCGGGATGTTCTCGACCAGCATGCGGTAGCGTGCCTCGGCCACGCGCAGCGCATCCTCGACGACGCGGCGTGCAGCCAGCTGGTTCGTCAGATCGCGCTGGATGCCGACAAAGTGGGTGAGCTGGCCTGCGGCGTCGCGCACCGGCGCAAGCGTTAGCTCGTTCCAGAAAGGCGTGCCGTCGCGCCGATAGTTGAGCAGCGTGACGTGGCACTCCTCGCCGGCGCGGAGCCGGGTCCGGATCTCGTGTACGCTATTCGAGTTAGTATCCGGTCCTTGGAGAAAGCGGCAGTTGCGCCCGAGCACCTGCTGCTCGGTGTAGCCTGTCATCGCCAGAAAAGCCGGATTGCAGGCGATCAGTGAGTAGTCAGGCAGACGTGCATCGGCGATCACCAGGCCATCGGTGAGCGCAGCGATGGCGCGCTCGCGCAGCGTGAGGGCAGCCTCGGCGGCGCTGAGCCGCTGGGCGAACTGGCTGGTCTTGGCGGCCACCTGCACGGCGTGTGCGAGTCGCCAGAGCTGTGGTGGTGTGGTGAGCACGTAATCGACGATCGGCCCGCCGAGCAGCGCGGCGGCGGCCTGCTCGACAGCGGGGGGGATCAGCAGCACGACAGGACAGCCCGGCACCGTGCTCGCAATCTGGCTGAGCGCTTCGGCAGTGACGTGCTGCTCGTCCACGCGCACCAGCAGCAGCTCGCACGCGGTGGGCAACTGGTGTGCAGTGTCGGGAGCATCTGCAAGGGCGATATCGGGGAAGAGCGCGCCTACGGCAGCGTCGATTGTATCGCGCGGAGCGGCAGTGAGGCGCTGGTAGCGCATGTGTAGCGGAGGTTGCATGGCGGCGGACCTGTTGGGGCGGCGAGGGCAGCATGTGATAATTGAGACTTCTATATATTATACAGGTCGCAGGTACCCAAGTACTACGGGGGGCAGCGTATGATTTCGGGCTGCCCGCTGGCCGGCGGCTGAACGCCGCGCCGGCCGGGCCTCCGGCCGCGCGTCCGCCCACGAGGACGCAGCACAGCGTCGGCGTAGGCCGACG
>JAYUYB010000220.1:0-1835 GCA_043752655.1 Chloroflexota bacterium | reverse complement strand
CGCATTGCTCGATGACGAGCCGCGCTGAACAGGAGCCACCACCTCACGGAGGATGGGCAGACTGCACGTCATCGCTACACGAAACACAACCAGCTATGAAGCACGACGAAGCACCCCCCCGCTGTCCCGACCCACAATGTGACACTGTTGCGGCGCTTATGGCGACGACAGCGCTCGGTGGCGACATCGACGCCGCGGAGCAACTCCAGTTGCTCACCTATCTGTCGACCTGTGATCGCTGCCGCTCCCGGCTCAATGCGTATGCGGGTGTTGCCCAGGTGCTGCCGTTGAGCGCGCCTGAGGCTGCACCCTCGCCAGAGCTGCGCGAGCGCATACTGACTACCGCCACGAGTCGGGCCCAGCCCCGGCGGCGTTCGCGGCGCTGGCAGATCGCGCCTGATTGGCGCACTGCCCTCGCTGGAGGCTTTGTCAGCATCGCGCTGGCGCTCGCACTGCTGCTCAGCCAGCAGTACCTGCGCGGGCAGCGGCAGGAAGCCCAACTCGCGCAGCAGCAGGCCCAGATTGAACGGCAGCAGCAGGTGGCAGCGCGCAACCGAGCGGTGGCCGTCGCCGCTTTTGGCAACGAAGATGCCCGTGAGAGCCAGTTCGTCGCCGGAGAAGTTGCGCTTGGAGCCTCCGGGCGCGTGCTGATATCGCCTAGCGCGCCGGCCGTGGTGGTCTATGCTCGCGATCTGCCGCCGCTGGCCGAAGGTCGGATCTATCAGGCCTGGCTCCAAAGCGCGGGGGTGCTGCATAGCCTTGGCAGCTTCACCCCCGACGCGAACGGCCGAGTCTGGGCGTTTTTGCAGCCCGCGGCGGCGCTGCCCTCGCCCGACGCGATCTTTGTGACTGAGGAGCCGGCCGCGACTAGCACCCTGCCGACTGGCCCGGAGCTGCTGCGCGCCTCCTTCCCGTAGCAGGGGAGCCTGACCAGGGCGGGGGACCAGTGGGCTCTGGCGCGGGCCCGCCCGGTCGGTAGTTTGGGAGCGTCCGCCGCAGGGTTTTGCGCGCGTCGGCATACTTTGGCTACAAGAGGGCAGCCATCACGATGGGTTACTCGATTTGCTTGTTTGGCCCGACAGCAGGGAATTTTGCTTTAGGAAGCCATACAACGGTTTAGCTCCAACAGCAGCTCATCCTGACGTTCAAGAATGCGCGCTATGTTCGACGATGGGTAGACACAAGCTTCGCTCAGCTCTAGCCAAAAACGAACATCTGTGCTATACTATACGAACCAGACGCATACACATGGGACGAGGAGTGAGCGATGATCGGCAGAAACCGAATTCAGGTGGTGCAGGAAGCGGCGACCCTTCAGTACGCCAACGGCAAGAGCATGGCGCGGGCAACGGTAGGCACCGGGCGCTTTGCGGCCTACGTCGGCTTTCACGTGGAGGTCGGCAAAGACGTAGAGCTCGACGAAGCGATGCGGCTAGCCAAAATCGCCACAATCGAGATCAAGCATCAGCGCCAGGGCGGCGCAGAGATCGTGCGCCACTGGGCGCTAGGCGAGGTGATCCGCTTCTACCCGGTGACAAGCGGGCCGGTGGCGCCCACGGTGGCGGGCAGCCTGAGCAGGAACGCGGCGCGGCTCACCGCGGAGGCAGGCATCGGCATGCGCTGGGGCCAGGGCGAGCGCAGCAAGCTCTCGCTGCGCGGCTACCTTGATCCACTGGTACGGGTGGGCTACCTGCGGCTACTCCAGCTCTCGGTGCGCTCACGCATGACGGACGTGCTGCTGAGCGCGCTGCTGGATCATGGGCGCGTCTGCGAGGCCGCCGACAGCCTGGTTGATCGCGGCAAGCACCCCGAGGTGGTCACCTATCACGAGGTGG
>JAYUYB010000219.1:0-1839 GCA_043752655.1 Chloroflexota bacterium | reverse complement strand
TCTCCAGCGGCATAAACGTCGCGCGCCCGGCGCCGCTCTTGCGCAGCTCGGCGATGGCTTGCTCGGCGTCTTCCCAGCGCTCCACCACGATGTTCTGGAGGCGCGAGCCGAGCGCCACCTCTACGGCGGTCTCCAGCGCGGCGGGGGTGCGAATAAGCGCCTGGACGAGGGCGAAGCCCTGGCGACCGCCGCGCTCGGCCCACTGCATGGCCGCCTTCACGCCGGTGAAGGCCCCGGCGTAGGAGCGCGCAAGGCGGCTGAGCGAGTCGAGGCGGGCCTCGGCGTCGGCGAAGGCGCGGCGGGCGGCGCCGCGCTGCTCGTCGGCCAGAGCTCGGGCCTGGCGCAGCGCGTCGAGCTCGGCGCGGGCGGCAAGCTCGGCGGCGGCGGCCTGCGCGCGCGCGGCCTCGCCCTGCTCCAGGGCGGCGCTGGCCTGGGACACCTGGGCCTGGGTGGCGGCCACGCTAGCGGCGGCGCTGGCGGCGGCAGCATCCAGCTCGGCGGCCTCGCGCTCCAGGCGCGCGGCCTGGGCGAGCAGCTGCTCGGCGCGCGTGCGCTGCTCGCTCACGGCGGTAGCGGTGCGCAGGGCAGCGTCCTGAGCCTGGCGCAGCTCCTGGGCGAGCGTGCGGCGGGCGGCCTCGGCGGCGGCCAGCTCGGCCTCGGCGGCGGCCAGCAGCAGGTGGCGCTCCGCTAGCTCGGTAGCCTCGCGGGCCTCGGCGGCCACGGCGGCGGCGCGCTGGGCCTCGGCCTCCTGACGGCGCAAAGCCAGCTCGCTGTGGCGGCGCTCCAGCTCCTCGGCGCGGCGGGCCAGCGACGCCACGCGCTCGCTGCCCACGGCCAGCTCGCGCTGGGCGGCCGCGGCGCTGCGATGCAGGGCGCTGCTCTGCTGGTGCAGCGCGCCGAGCGCCTCGCGGCGGGCGCGCAGGGCTGCGCGCAGCGCCTGAAGCTCGGCGGCCACCGTCGCCTGGGCGGCGCGGGCCTGGTCCAGCTCACGCTCCAGCTGCGCCAGGGCGGCCTGGGTGCGGGCGCTCTGTTCACGGGCCAGGCGCCACTGCTCGGCGTAGAAGCGGATCTGGAGCTGCTGCAGCTCGCCCGTAAACTCGCGCTGCTGGCGGGCCTGGGCGGCCTGGCGCTTGAGGGTGCGCAGGCGCGGCTCGAGCTCGGCGAGCAGATCGGCGAGGCGATTGAGGTTGCCGTCGGTCTCGCGCAGGCGGCGCACCGCCTCGGCCTTGCGCGTCTCGAAGCCACCGATCTCGGCGGCGTCCTCGAACAGGCGGCGGCGCTCCTCAGGGCGCAGCGTGAGCGCGGCGTCTACCAGGCCCTGGTTGATGATCGTGTACGAGCCGCCGAGCGGCTCCGTCGCCTCCAGCAGATCGCGTAGGCGCACCCTGGCCCGGTTGATAAAATACTCGCTGTCGCCGGCGCGGGTGGCGCGGCGCGCGATCGTCACCTCGTCGAACTCCAGGGGGAGCAGCCGGTCGCTGTTGTCGATCGTCAGGCTCACCTCGGCGAGGCCAGAGGGGGCGCGGCGGCCGCCGCCTGCGTAGATCAGCTCCTCGGAGCGCTTGCAGCGCAGCGTGGCCAGGCTCTGCTCGCCGAGCACCCAGCGTACCGAATCTGCGATGTTGCTCTTGCCACTTCCATTCGGGCCAACCACGGCGGTGATACCGGGCCTGAATTCGATACTCGTGCGGGTGGCAAAGGTCTTAAAACCCTGGATCTCGAGGCGCTTGAGGTGCATCGGTGTAGACTATCAGATCGTACAAATGTACGCAAGTGGGTATCACACCATTGTACTGCATTGTCGGCATGCGGGCGCGTGAACGCGCGCCGTGGTGGCGC
>JAYUYB010000218.1:0-1843 GCA_043752655.1 Chloroflexota bacterium | reverse complement strand
ACAAGGGCCGCGCCGAGAGCGCGCTAGAGGTGGGCGTGAAGGTGGTTCCCACGGAGGCGCCCATCCCCGAGGAGGAGGTGCTGCCAATGCCCGCCGGCACCGCCCCCGCTCCCGAGAGCGACGATCTGGCGGCCCAGCAGATGCAGCAGTAGGGCGTTTGGACCGCGAAGGGCGCGAAAGCTAGCGAACGGCGCTAATCTGCAATCTGCAATCTTCTAGGCTACCCGTTCAGCGCCCAGTCGTAGCGGCGAAACTCTAGATCCACCTCGGGCTGGGCGGCGATCCACTGGCGGCGCGCGTCGTGGGGGGGGAGCTGAGCGAGCACAAAGCGCACCACGCCCTCGGGGCCGCCGAAGTCGCCCTTGTACCAGCTGAAAATCTGCGAGAGCTGCAGCGTGCCGCGCGCCTCGTCTAGCTCCACATCGGCGCCCACAAAGGCGCGTGCCGCCAGGTCGAGCTGGGCCTCGATCCGGTCGGCGCTGTAGGCGGCGATGGGCGGGCAGGCGCGGCTGGCGCAGTTCAGGGCGCAGTGGATGCGCGGGTCGAGCAAGGTGACCATCCAGGCCAGGCGCGGGTCGCCGGGGCCGAGCTGCGGGCCGGGCAGGAAGGGGCTGCCGGCGTTGGCGCGCAGCAGGCCGTGCTCGATCTCGTCGGCGCTCACGCGCTGGCCGCCCACGCAGTAGGCCGCGCGCCGGAAGAAGCCCATCGCAGGCATGGCCGCCGTCACGCTGCCGCGCACCTCGTAGGCGACCACGCCGTGTAGCACCAGGGCGTTGTAGAGGTTGATCCAGAAGGCCAGGCGCTCGCCGCGCGTGGCGAGGCTTGCCGGGTCGAAGTTTGGGAGGCGTGCTGCTACCTCGGCGCGATAGGCTTGGAAGGCGTCGCTCGCGCGCAGGGCGACATAATCTACTTGCGCGCCATCAGCGCTGCTCGCGGCCAGCTTGAGCTCGCGCAGGGCGGTGGCCAGGGCGCCAGGGAGATCGGCCAGGGGCGGTGCGGGCACGGGTGTGGCGTTCAAGATCTCGCCGGCCTGGCCGCCGCCAAGCAGGCGCAGGGCGGCCTCGCGCAGGTTGATAAGCTCGTTCATACGTTAAACGATACCATGATTTCAGGCGGGCAGTGCCGCCAGATGCGCTACAATGCCACCATGCGTGTGACACTGATCTCAACCTACGAGCTGGGCCGCCAGCCCTTTGGCCTGGCCTCGCCTGCCGCCTGGCTGCGCCGTGCGGGCGCCGAGGTGCGCTGCCTCGACACGGCGGTGCAAGCGCTTGACCGCGCGGCCATCGTCGGCGCCGTTATGCTTGGCCTTTACGTGCCGATGCACACCGCCACGCGCCTCGCGGCCGCCATGCTGCCCGAGCTGCGCGCCCTCGCCCCCGCCGCCCTGATCGTCTGCTACGGCCTCTACGCGCCGCTTAACGCCGAGCTGCTCCACGCCCAGGGCGCCGACGCCTGCGTGGGCGGCGAGTTCGAGGCCGCGCTCGTCGCGCTCTACGAGCAGGCCGCCGCGAGAAGCACCGACGACCGACTATCGGCTATCGGCTATCGGCTATCGGCTATCCCTCTGGATCGCCTCGCCTTCATCCCCCCCGACCGCTCCGGCCTGCCCGGCCTCGCCAGCTACGCGCAGCTGATCACGCCCGATGGGCCGCGCACCGTCGGCTACACCGAGGCCAGCCGGGGCTGCAAGCATAGCTGTCGCCACTGCCCGATCGTACCTGTGTACGGCGGTCGCTTCCGCGTGGTGCCGCGCGCAGTTGTGCTGGAGGACGTGCGCCGCCAGGTGGCCGCTGGCGCGCAGCATATCACTTTCGGCGACCCCGACTTTCTCAACGGCCCC
>JAYUYB010000217.1:0-1844 GCA_043752655.1 Chloroflexota bacterium | reverse complement strand
TGGCCCGACTCCGCCATCAGCGAGACGCCCGCCAGGGCCGGGGCCGGGCGGCGCGGATACGTTTTCCAGAGCTCACGCAGATCGATCTTGGTCACGGTGCTACTTAATATTGCTGCCCGACCATGGTGGCTCCGTCGCTGAGGGCGCGGGCGGCCACGGCGATGGCGAGGATCGGCGGCGCCGCAAAGAGCAGCGCCAGGATGGCGGTGGTGGTGGGGTTGCCCCCGGCTACGGCGGAGAAGAGCAGGATGGGCAGCGTGATCACGCGCCCGCCGCCGATCAGGAGCGTGAGCACGTACTGGCTCCACGAGACCAGAAAGGCGAACAGGGCGGCCACCGCCAAGCCCGGCCCGGCCAGGGGCAAGGTGACGCGCAGCAGCACCAGGGGCCAGCTTGCGCCAAGCGTGCGCGCCTGCTGCTCGTAGCCTTCGTCGTAGCGGGCGAACACGCCAAGCAGCGCGAAGATGGTGTAGGGCAGCACCGGCACCAGATGCACCAGCACCACGCCCGCAACGCTGCCCGCCAGGCCAAGCTGAAGGAACAGAATGTTCAGGCCCATGCCGGTGGCCAGCGGCGGCACCACCGTGGGCAGAAACATGAGCAGCAGCACGAGGCTGCGCCCGCGAAAGCGGCGCAGGCCGAGCGTGCGCGCCGCAGGCAGCCCGATCAGCAGCGCTAAACTCGTCACCAGGCCGGCGATCACCAGGCTTTTTGCCAGGGCCGCCTGAATTTGTGGGCTGCCAAGCTGGCGCATCAGCGGCTCGAACGTCCACTCGCTGGGCAGCAGCTGTGGGTAGAACCAGCGCGTAGAGAGCCCGTAGAGCCCAAAGGCCACAAGCGGACCCAAGAGCAGCAGGTAGAGCGTAGCGCGTAACAGGAAAAGCGACCAGCGGCGCATCATAGTCCCTCACGCTCGCCGTTGAGCACACGTGCCAGCCCGGCCACGCCGACCACTACGAGGGCCATTAGCAGGCTGATCGCCATCGCCTCGGCGCGGCTGCGTAGATCCGGGTTGGTGAACAATTCTAGCGCCATAACGGCGAGCGTGCGCGGGTAGCGCACACCCAGCAGCGCAGGCACCTCGTAGGCACCAAAGGTAAAGGCGAAGACCAGCAGCGCGCCCGCCGCCAGCCCCGGCAGCACCAGCGGCAGCGTAACGAAGCGCACCCGCTGCCATCCATTCGCCCCCAGGTTCTCGGCCACCAGCTCGTAGGCCGCGCCCTGCGTGCGCAGCACCGCCAGCACGATCAGGGCCAGGAACGGGATCTCCTTGCTCACATAGTGCAGAATAATCCCGATCCCGTAGCTGTCGCGCACCAGCACCGGAAACTCGGCGGGCGCCTGGATCGCGCCGAGCGCCGTGGCGATGCGGGCCAGCAGCCCGCTCTGGGCGAGCAGCAGGCTCAGCGCGATCGCCCAGGCCAAATGCGGCAGCGCCAGGTTCAAATTGAGCGCCAGGAGCGTGGCGCCGCCCACCGGGCGCCGCTGGCTGCTCAGGGCCACCGCGAGCAGCAGCGCGACCCCCGCCGCCAACACAGTCGAAGCCGCGCTCACCCAGAGCGAGAAGCCCAGGGCTTGCCAGAACTCGCGCCCGGCGGGCGAGCGGCCAGCGAGCAGGCTGCTGTAGGCATCCAGGCTCAGCCGCGTCTCGCCGATAATCGCCAAGTAGCCCAGGCTCTGGGCCAGCCCGTAGAGCACGCTCGCGCCAAAGATCAGCCCCACCAGCGCCAGGGCCGGTGCGAGCGTGAGCCATGTCAGGAGCGTGTCGTGCCGCTTCGTCACGCCTACGGCCCGATCAACACATTGGTGCGCCACCCCTCCTCCACCAGCGTCTGATACTCGCC
>JAYUYB010000216.1:0-4873 GCA_043752655.1 Chloroflexota bacterium | reverse complement strand
GTGATCCCAGCGCGGCCATGTCTCTGGCGCAAGCCGGCCCACCTGCGAGGCGCGCAGCCTGATCCGCCCACGATGGAAGCGCGCGCCCAGCTCCAGGCTCACCGGCTTGCGCCCGTACCACGAGGCCACCACCACCGTCGCCTCGTCCTGCACCGCGTCGATGGCGGCCTGGAGCGCGGCAGGGGCGCCACTCACCTCCACGGCCAGGTCGGCCAGGCGCCCGTCGTTCTGCGCCCGCAGCTCGTCGGCAAGCTGGGGACCAGGGGCCAGCGCTGCATCGGCGCCGAGCGCCAGGGCCAGGGCGCGTCGCTCGGCGTTAGGCTCCACAACAATGATGCGGGCACAGCCGGCGAGCCGCAGCGTCTGCGCGGTAAGCAGGCCAACCACACCCTGCCCGAAGATCAGCGCCGTCTCGCCCAGGTGTGGCGCGGCGTCGTGCGCGATATTCAGGGCCGTCTCGCTATTGGCGAAAAACAGGCCGAGCCGAGGCTCCAGCCCGGCGGGAAGGGGCGTCACCAGCTCGGCAGGCGCCAGGTACACGCTCTGGTGTGGGTGTAGGGTGAAGCAGAGCATGCCTGGGGCGAGCTGCGCTACGCCCACGCCCACGTCGAGCACACGCCCCACGCTTGCGTAGCCATACTTGATCGGCAGGGCGAAGCTGCCCGCGAGCGTGGGCAGATCGAGCGGCAGACTCGGCTCTACCTCGCCCCGGTAGACCAGCAGTTCGCTGCCGTGGCTAATCGCAGAGGCGAGCGCGGCGATGCGCACCTGCCCCGGCCCCGCCGGCGGAACTAGCTCCTCGCGCAGCTCCACCTGGCGGGGCGCCACGATCCAGGCGGCGTGGGCGGTGAGTGTGGCGGCGCTCATTTGGCACCGTCAGGGGTATACTTGCGCTGGTAGCTCAGGCTGGCGTAGAAGACCGCCATGGCCCCGCAGAGCGCCAGACTGGCGAAGGTGTTGACAAAGGCGATGCCTAGTGCAAGCAGATAGAGCAGTGGGCCTACGTAGTAGCTTCTGGTGATGCTGCTTATCTGGGGGATAACTGCATCCTGGCGCAGCAGGCCCGCATTGGCGACATATGCCCATAGCAGGTTAAAGGCGGTGGCAACCAGAAAGAGCAGCCCGCAGTAGACAACGCAGGCCGTTAGGCCGGCAGGCCCGAGCAGATAGGTGCCGACGAGGGCCGTGGGGAAGGGCACAGCTGTGATCAACATCAGCAGCAGGCCATTGAGAAACGGCCAGCTGTTGTCGGTGCGCGCTATCAGCCTACACAGGTTGTGGTGGCTCACCCACATAATGAGAATCGTAGCGAAGCTGAAGAGGAAGGCTACATAGACTGGCCAGCGCTGTAGCAGCGCCGTTGTAAGCGCAGCGGCCGACGCGCCTGGCTCCAGGTCCGGCACGCGTAGCTCGAAGGCCAGGATGGTGATCGCGATCGCGAACACCCCGTCGCTGAAGGCGTCGGCACGACCATTTGCTGGCTGGTGATGCTCAAATGTCATGCGTTGCCCACCTCTGGGTAGCAAAGTTTGCCATCGAAGATCAGATCGGCGCCGTAGGCCGTTACGGTGAGCTCGGCGAGCGTGTAGGCGTCGGGCAGCCGCGTGATGCCGAGGTCGCCCACGGCGCTGATGCCCTCGCCAAGGATCTTTGGGGCCACACAGACGGCCAGCCGATCTGCCAGGCGCGCGCGCAGCAGCGCGGTGATCAGGCGCGCGCCGCCCTCCACCATCACGGAGGCCACGCCCCGCGCCGCGAGGGCTGCCAGGAGCGCGGGGAGATCCACGCCGCCGGGGCCGGGCGGCAGGGCGAGCACGGTTGCGCCGAGCTGCTCCAGGGCCACGCGGCGGGCGGGGTCGGCGCCCTCCACGCAGGCGATCAGCGTGCCGGGGGCGGCGCCATCGCGTAGCACGGCGGCGGTGAGGGGTGTGCGCAGGGCGCTGTCGAGCACTACGCGCAGCGGATCGGCGCCGGCGACATGGCGCACCGTAAGGCGCGGGTCGTCCGCGAGCAGGGTGCCGAGGCCCACCATGATTGCGGCGTGGCTGGCGCGCAGGCTGTGGGCGAAGCGCAGCGAATCGGGGCCGCTGATCCACTGCGAGCTGCCGCTGCGCGTGGCAAGGCGGCCGTCGAGGGTCTGGGCGTAGGAGATGGTGAGCTGTGGGCGCATACGGTGGTTCGTGGCGCTCACGCTTTCCGCGCGGCCAG
Source organism: Chloroflexota bacterium (assembly GCA_043752655.1). Lineage (GTDB taxonomy): Bacteria > Chloroflexota > Chloroflexia > Chloroflexales > Chloroflexaceae > OHK40. The sequence goes on along the minus strand of JAYUYB010000216.1, from coordinate 2,665 downwards.
GCCGTACATCAGCGGGATGGCGGGCACGTTGGCGGGCGGGTGCCAGCGTCGGCCTGCCCCAGGCAGCATGTGTGCGAAGGGCTGCTCGCCATTGACATAAGTATATTCGCGCAGTGTCGTGAGTGTAAGGTCGGCAGTGGCCAGGGCGCTCACCACCTCGCCCAGGCCCCAGCGGTAGAGCTGGCACGGGTGAGGGTTCACAAAGCCAACCACGCCCTCGGCGAAGCCGCCGGGCGCGAGGCTGTCGCCCGATGACGCGACATAATCGCTAATCCCAGGCAGGCTAAGCGGGGCGCCGCCCGCCGGGTAGGCGTGGGCCAGGCGCCACTGCGCATCAAACATGTTCGAGGTCGGGTGGAACTCCATCAGGGCGAAGTGGCCGCCGGGCGCAAGGGCGGCGCTCACAGTGTGGGCGAAGGCTGCAAGATCCTCTAGCCAGCAGATCGCCCCGTAGCCGCAGTAGATCCGCTCGAAGCGCTCGCCAGCCAGGGCGCCGAGATAGTCGTAGAGATCGGCGCGTACAAAGCGGGCGGCGATCCCGCTCTCCTCGCTCAGCTGCCGCGCCCGCTCAATCGCGGCGTCGCTGATGTCTACGCCTGTCACGCTGGCGCCAAGCGCGGCGAGGCTCAGGCTATCCTGGCCGTCGTTGCAAAGCAGGTGCAGCAGCGTGCGGCCTTCCAGGGCGCCCAACAGCGCCAGTTCCTCGGGGAAGAGCGTACTGCCGCCGGAGCGCAGGAAAGCGGCCTGGCCGGGGCGGTGGCTCGCGTGGGCCGGCACGACGGCGTTCCAGGAGCGGCGGTTCTGCTCACGGGGCGTGCTGGGCACTCAGTCTTCCTCCTCGTCGTGCTCGGGCACGCCGAACAGGCGCAGCCACTCAGCGAGCTCGGCCTTGCTCATGGGCCGCTCGTTGCGCTTCTCGCGCAGCGATGCGCGCGGCTGCGCGTTGGTGGCGAGGCGACGGGCAAACTCTTGCGAGCTGAGCACCGGGATGCCGTGGGCCTTCGCCTCGCCTGCCACGGCCCGATCCGAGCTCACCACCAGCCAATCGGCGTGCCGCCGCACCGCGCGGATACGCTTGATCAGCTCGGCGTCGGCGTTCGCGGGGGCGTGCGCGAAGCTTGTCTCCACCCCGTAGCCGTTGAGGTTCCCAGGGTGGCCGTACACGCCGCCATCGAAGATCACAATCACCTTGCGGCCTGGGCTGCGCGCAGCGTAGCGCCGCAGCAGCAGCACCAGTTGCGCCTCGTCGTCTGGGTCGGCCAGGCTTATGCCAGGCAGCTGCCCGATCAGGTTGTGGCCGTCGATCAGAATAGGCATAACCTTTGTATTGTACCGCTGTTTATGTGGGCGGCGCTGTCGCCCAAAACCACAATCTTATATTGACAAGCTTCAATCTATCGGCTACACTTTCCGCCAAGGAGCACCAAGATGATTGAGCTAGTAGAGCAGATCGAGCTGAGCGTCACAGGCGGCTGCTGCCAGCCTGAGCTGGCACCTCGCATCAGCGCGGCGGCTGCAAAAGCGCTGAGCGATGAGCTTGGGCTGCTGGGCCATCCGATCCGGCTCCAGATCCTCGATCTGCTCGCCCAGCGCGAGAGTCAGGTCTGCGTATGCGACCTGGAGGCCGCCCTGCCAGTGAAGCAGCCCACGGTCTCGCACCACCTGAAGCTGCTGCGCGAGGCCGGGCTGATCGGCTGCGAGCGCCGTGGCCTCTGGGCCTACTATTTTGTCCAGCGTGAGGCTGTGGCCGGCCTGCGCGGCCGCGTGCTCGCGCAGCTCGACGCGCTGCGCTGACGGCTTCTCGCTGGCTTCTTTTTTTCAACAGTGCATCGAAGCCCGTCAATCTAATCGCGTGATCATAAGGAGGATTCTGATGCTACCGATCACCACCGCAGCCCCGGTCGCGATCATCGGCGCCGGCCCGGTCGGCCTCGCCGCCGCCGCACACATGGCCGAGCGCAAGCTGCCGTTTGTGCTGCTGGAGGCCGGGCCGCGCGTGGGCGAGGGCGTTCTGGGGTGGGGCCACGTGCAGATCTTCTCGCCCTGGCGCTACAGCCTGGACCGGGCGGCCGCGCGGCTGCTTGAGTCTACTGGCTGGCAGGCGCCCGACCCGGAGGGCTTCCCCACCGGCCGCGCCCTGGTGGAGCGCTACCTCGCCCCCCTGGCGGCGCACCCCGCCATCGCGCCGCATGTGCGGCTGGGCCGGCGCGTTGTCGCCATCACGCGTGACGGCCACGACAAGCTGAGCAGCGCCGGGCGCGAGCGCGCCCCGTTCCTGCTGCAGCTGGCCCGCGCCGACGGCGGCGAGGAGCTGCTGCGCGCCAGCGCCGTGATCGACGCCTCGGGCACCTCCGGCACGCCCAACCCGCTTGGCGCCAGCGGGCTGCCCGCGCTCGGCGAGCGCGCCCTGGCCGACCGCATCTTCTACGGCATCCCCGACGCGCTTGGCCCGCAGCGCGCCCGCTACGCCGGCAAGCGCGTGCTGGTGGTGGGCAGCGGCCACTCGGCCTTCAACGCCCTGCTCGACCTGGCGACCCTCGCCCGCGAGGCGCCGGGCACGCAGGTTGTCTGGGCCGTGCGGCGCGGCGGTAAGGCGCTAGCCCAGGCCTACGGCGGCGGCGCCAACGACGCTCTGCCCGCGCGCGGCGCCCTGGGCCAGCGCCTG
>JAYUYB010000215.1:0-1849 GCA_043752655.1 Chloroflexota bacterium | reverse complement strand
GGGGACAGCTGCGCTGAGCACGTCACCCAACCGGCTCGTCTCGATCCTCGACCGGGCGCGCTACGGCTCACCCAGCTTCATCGCCCTTGCACGCGAGGCGCTGCGCCAGGTGCTCCCCGGCCCGGCGCCGCTGCACGTCCTCACCGGCATGCCGGCGGCCTGGTTCGCCGATGCTACGGCGCGCCAGCAGCTCGCCGACGCGATCGTGCAGGCTGCCCGACACTGGGGTCAAGCCCAGGTCACCGTCGCACCCGAGCCGGCAGGCATCTACTATAGCTACCTCTTCGAGCGCGGCAGCCTCGATCTGGGGCGCAAGGCCGAGCAAGTCGGCGTGTTCGATCTGGGCTACCGCGACGCTGGCGTTGCCTGGTTCAGCGCGGGCCGTTACGCCGGGGGCGAGAGCGTGCCGGGCGGGATGGCCGAGAGCCTGCGCGAGATCAAGCGCCTGATCGCCGCCGCCTATGGCCTTGAGCTGAGCCTGCACGACGTCGACAGCGCGGTGCGGCGGGGCGGCCTAACCGTGGAGGGGGAGCGACGCGCGCTGCCCGCCGGGAGCAGCGAGGCGCTCGTGAAGGGGCTGGAGACCGTGATTGCGACCGGGCGCAGCCTTTGGCCCAACGGCGGGCGTGGACTGGATGCGCTGGTGGTCGGCGGCGGTGGGGCACACGTTCTGGCCGGGCCGCTGCGGCGGGCCTTTCCGCATGCCGTCGTGCTGAACCAGCCCCAGCTTGCCGGTGCTCACAGATTCTATGCGATGGCAGCGACAGCGGCCGCTACACGCCGAGGAGCGTAACCAATGGCCCGCCGTGTGATCAGCCTGTCCCTGCCGGTCAGCGACCCCCACAGCGCAGTGATTGTCGCCTGGCTCGACGCGCAGCCCGCAGGGACCGACATCGCCCCAGCGCTGCGCCGACTCATCGCCGAGGCCCTGGTCACCGGCGCCCGGCTGGCGGCGATCGAGTCCAAGCTTGACCAGGTACTCGCTGGCGGAGTGTTGATCGCCTCGCCAGCTGTGAGCACAACCGACGTGCAGGCAGACTCGCAGATGGCCGCAACAGTCGACGAGCTGCTCGACTTCAGCGTATGACAGCCGCTTGCGGCATCAAGACGCGCCATAAAGGCTCGTTAGCGCGGCACTCGTCATACGTGCGAGGGCGGAGAGTATAAAAATGGCCAAGAGCCGCCAATTTGTATCATCGTAGATACTTACTATTGATCCAGCCGACTTGGTCTTGGTAGCGAACCTTAATCCAGTCGTTACTGGTTTCTCCAAGGCTTTCTACCTGTGAGCCTCCTAAGACAACTGCCAACTGAGCAAAGTCCGCGCTTGGCCCATCGCGAAGATTAACGTCCTGTGTAGCAGTAAGAATTCCAGGTGTGCTAGCAGCACAGGCCGGAAGGTTTTCTACAGTCATGATCTTGCCATCTAGCCACGTAATGGTTTGAGCGGCAAACGGAATCATCATATCGCCCAACCCACTAGGGTTACCTGAATCAATAGGATTCATCGACCATTCTGGTGAAGGCTCTGTTTGCGTGCCTTGTACGAGAATATAGTAGCCATAGTTTAAGTCAATCAGCCAATTGAGACTACCGACTTGATTAACTCGTAACTGTACTGCAATTTGAAATTGACCTTCCCAACGCCATGAACCAGGCCCACCCATACATACGGTGGAGTGACATGATTCGTAAAAGTATACTGTAATTTCTTCATTAGGACGGAAACCTCTTAGCTCACCTTACGCACTAGCGTAGCGCGTAGTGTGCTACACTCCCAACTATGACAGACGATGAGGTTTTCGATCTCTACAGCGACTATCTGATCAGTTCGTTCGGCCAAACGACC
>JAYUYB010000214.1:0-11467 GCA_043752655.1 Chloroflexota bacterium | reverse complement strand
CCGTCCACCGTCCACTCAGCGCTCCATGCCGATCGCCTCGTACAGCCGTCCGTAGTCCAGATTCGCGTCCATCAGCTCGGTGAAGCGCTGGAGCCTGGCGCCCTGGTGGAAGCGCACGCGCCCGAACAGCCGCTCGGCCCGATCCACCGTGGTGAGCGTATCGTCCGGCACCAGGATGATCGGCACCTGGCGCTCCTGCGCGCGATCCAGCACCTGGGGCGCGGGCCGAATATTGCCGGTGAGCACCAGGGCGCTCGTGCTCGTCTCCAGGGCGGCGAGCTGCAGGTCGCTGCGGTCGCCCCCAGTAATCACAGCCTTATTGGCGCGGCGGCGGAAGAACGAGAGGCTGGCGTCCGCGCCCATCGCGCCGATCATCAGCGACTCGATCGTCTGCGCGCACCAGGCCTGCTGGCCGATCAGCTGCCCGCCGAGGTGTGCCAGCAGCTCCTCCACGCTGATCCCCGCCAGGGCCGCGTCGCGCGGGATCAGCCCGAACACCGGGATGTCGCGCGCCTCCAGGAAGGGCACCACGCGGCTCTCCACAAACTCACGCTGCGCCTCCTCCACCTGGTTCAGCAGCACGCCGAGCAGCCTGTCGCCCACGTAGCGCTGCACCGAGAGGATGGTGTCCACGTTGAGCGTGGAGCTGTAGCGGCTCACCAGCAGGCCAGGCGCCTGCAACAGATCCGTCACCTGATCGGCAGTAAGATCCACCAGGGCGCCCTCGGACCACGTGTTGGCACCTTCGAGCACCACAATATCTTTATCCCACGAGAGATTCAGGTAGGCCTCGCGGAGCACGCGCGTGTAGCTGGCGCTCTGGCCGCGCAGGATCGCCTCCACCACGCCAGGGGTGATCAGCACGGGGGCCACCTGCTCCATAGGGGCGCTGAGGCCGAGCGCGCTGCGAATGAAGGCGGCGTCCTCGTCGAGCACAGAGTCCGGGGTGTGGGCCATCGACACGCTCACCGGCTTCATGTAGCCCACGCGGAAGCCATCGCGCTGCATGCGCAGCAGCAGGCTAACGCAGACGGCGCTCTTGCCCACGAACGTCTCGGTCGAGGCGACATACAGCGTTGCCATTGCGCCCTCGTTTTAGCCATCAGGTTTAGTTATCTTACCCGAACCGGCGAGGAAGCGCAACGCGGGGCCGGGCCTCAGGCGCTGGCGCCATCAGCTGGGGCCAGAAATAGACCGAAAATCGCTGTCATCTGTGGATATCATAGCCGCCACGGCCCGCCGCTGCGGCAGCACTAGCAGCCAGTGCTCCAGGGCGCCAAAGCTGAGCAGCGCGGCCACCAGCGCAAGGCGCACGCCGGTCGGCTCGAAGCGGTGGGCGTGCGCGGCGAGCCACAGCATGATCGCGAGCATAGTGATGACCGAGACCGAGGGCAGGAAGAAGGCGCTTGGGGTGCGACGAGTCCAGAAGCTGCCGAGGTAGCGCAGGTGCGGCGGGAACAGCTCCACGTTCAGCGAGCGCACGCCAAGCAGCACGTTCAGCTTGGCCGAGTGCTGCAGCGCCCAGCTGAGCATAAACACCACTGGGCCCATCAGGTTGGAGGCATCGCGGAGCAGCCACCACAGCCCCACAAGCTCTACCAGCACCGCCAGCTCGTGGTGCAGGTGGGTGCGCAGCGCATAGCCGAAGCGGAACAGGCCGCGTGCGCCGGGCGGGCAGGGCGACCGCCACGGCCCCGTGAACACCCCGCTGTAGAAGGCCAGCTCGTGCCAGGCCCACAGAAACGTGCCGGCCACAAAGGCCCTGTAGCCCGCCCCAACGCTCAGATCATCGCGCAGCACCCAGAGCTCGTGGTGGGCCAGGGCCAGCAGCGGCAGGCAGAGCAGCAACGCCAGCCGCCCCGGCTGCGGCCCGCGCCGGTTCAGCAGCACGACGACCCCTGTGAGCCCGGCCCACAGCGCAAGCGCGGCCAGCGGCGGGTAAAGGTAAAGCTGAGTCCACACAGGCAAGGTGGTATCCATGCAGGCCCTGGATGTCATTTGAGTAAGACTATTGCCTGAATCGTAACACGGCTCACATGGGCCTGTCAATCATCATCGTAGCAGGCTAGGGCTACGTCATGGTCGGCGCGGTTGCCAGCACCCGGCGGTTGAAACCGCGCCGGCCCGGCCTGCGGCCGCGCGTCCGCCTGCGCGGCCGAGGAACGGCGTCGGCGCAGGCCGACGCGCGGCGCGCAGCGCCCCTGTGGCGCGCCTTCAGTCGCCCGCTGCCCCGCCTGGGCCGAAACGCTACGCCGCACCCCATGACGTAGCCCTAGTAGCGGGCGCTGTGTATACTCAGTGTAGCGCGTCCGCAGCTCTCGGCCCAGGCACCGCTTATGTCGTCTCTGCCACCCATCCCCGCCAACGAGCCTGAGCGCCTCGCCGCCCTCCAGCACTACGCCATCCTGGACAGCGCCCCCGAGGCCGACTTTGATGATCTTACCAGGCTCGCCGCACAGATCTGCGGCACCCCGATCGCCCTCGTAAGCCTCATCGACGCCCACCGCCAATGGTTCAAGGTGCATGTAGGCCTCGCTGATAGCGAACTGCCGCGCGAGGTGGCCTTCTGCGCGCACACGCTTGTGCGCCCCAACGAGCTCCTGGTTGTACCGGACACCACCCGCGACGAGCGCTTCCGTGAGAACCCGCTCGTCATCGGCCAGCCAGCGATCCGCTTCTACGCCGGCGCCCCGCTGGTGAACCCGGACGGCCACGTCCTTGGCGCGCTCTGCGTGCTCGACACCATGCCCCGCGACCTGACCCACGAGCAGCTTGTTGCGCTCCGGACGCTCGGCCGCCAGGTGATGGCCCAGCTGGAGCAGCGCCGCCGCATCGCCCTGCTGCACGAGGCAGTCGTGGCCCGCGCCGCCAGCGAGCGCCGCGCCCAGCACCTGGCCGCGGAGTCGCAGCGCCAGATGCACACGCTCACGCTGTTGCACCAGGTGCGTACCGCCATTGCAAGCGAGATCGAGCTGGAGACCGTGCTGCGCACCGTGGTGGAGAGCACGGCGCTGCTGTTTGGCTACTCGCATGTCAGCCTGTACTTGTTGCAGCATGATCGGCTGCTGCTCCAGCATCAGGTTGGCTACAGCGCGCCAATTGCAGCGTTCTCGCCTGTGCAGGGTGTGCTGGGGCGAGTTTTCCGCACCGCTGTGCCGGCCCTGGTACTTGATGTGCGGCAGGATCGCGACTTTGTGGTGGCCGATCCGGCGGTTGTCAGCGAGGTCTGCGTGCCGTTGCGCCTGCGCGGCATGGTGGTCGGGCTGCTTAATGTGGAGAGCTCGCAGCCAGGCCAGATCGGCCCCGCCGACTTTGAACTGCTCCTGGCGCTGAGCGACCATGTCACGATCACCATGGAGCGCTCACGACTGTATGGCGAGCTTCAGAGCACCCTGCGCGAGACGCTGCTGCTCAACCGCGTGATCACGGCCGGGGCAAGCGCCCGCGACCGCGACGCGGTACTAGAGGTGGTGTGCAGCGCTCTGTCTCAGGCCCTCGCGCTCCCCCGTGTGGTCTGTGCGATCCGCGACGCGGCCGGTGCCCACCTGCAGGTGGTGGCCGAGCATCACCCCGCTGGCACGCGCGGCTTGCTGGGAGCCAACTACAGCGTGATCGACAACGCGCTGCTCAGGTCTGTGCTGCACGATCAGCTGCCCGTGCAGATCGCCGATGTCTACGCCGATACACGTACCGCTACCATCGCCCCGGCCCTTACTGCCCTCGGCATCGTGAGCATTCTGGTTGTGCCGCTCACGGTGCGCGATGAGGTTCTGGGCCTGATCGCGCTCGCTTCGTCGCAGCCTCACTGCTTTACGCTTGAAGAGCGCTCGCTTGTTGATGCCGTAACCTGGGCCATAGCACCCGTGCTGGAGAATGTGCAGCTCGCCGCTGCGCTCACCCAGGAGCTCAACGAGCGAGTGCGTGCCGCCGAGGCGCTACGTGAGGCGAACAGCCAGATCCGCCGCATCCTGGAGAGCATCACCGACGCCTTTTTTGCGGTGGATACCGCATGGCATTTTAATTATATCAACCCAGAGGCGGAGCGACTGCTCGGTAAAACGCGCGCCGAGCTGATAGGCCGCAACCTCTGGGAGGTCTTCCCCGAGGCGGTGGGATCGCGCTTCGACGAGCACTACCACCGCGCCATGCAGACCCAGCAGCCCAGCCAGTTCGAGGCACACTACCCGCCGCTCAAGCTCTGGGCCGAGGTGCGCTGCTACCCGTCTTCGGAGGGGCTAGCAGTCTACTTCCGCGACATCGGCGCGCAGAAGCGCCACCAGGGCGAGCTGGTGCAGGCGAAGGAGGCCGCCGAGGCTGCCACGCAGGCGAAGTCGGCTTTTCTGGCAACCATGAGCCACGAGATCCGCACGCCGATGAATGCCGTGATCGGCATGGCCGACCTGCTACTCGGCACGCCGCTCAACGCCGAGCAGCGCGAGTTGCTTGGCGTTATTCAGACGAGCGGCGACGGGCTGCTGAAGATCATTAACGCTATTCTCGACTTCTCAAAGATCGAGTCGGGCCACATGGATCTGGAGCAGCAGCCCTTCGAGCTACGCGACTGTCTCGAAGACGCCATGGGGCTGGTGGCGACCCAGGCCGCAACCACGGGGCTCGCCATGGCCTACCAGATCGAGCCCGACGTGCCCCAGGCCCTCGTGGGCGACGCAATGCGCCTGCGCCAGATCCTTGTGAACCTGCTGAGCAACGCGGTGAAGTTCACCCACGCCGGCGAGGTGATGGTCACGGTGCAGTCGCGTCCCTACGACCAGAAGCGCCACGAGGTGCAGCTCACCGTGCGCGACACGGGCATCGGCATCCCCGCCGATCGCATGGACCAGCTCTTTCAGGTCTTCAGCCAGATCGACGCCTCGACCACGCGCCAATACGGCGGCACGGGACTGGGGCTGGCGATCAGTCGGCGCCTGTGCGAGCTGATGGGCGGGCGCATGTGGGTGGAGAGCGTTCCAGGCGTGGGCAGTAGCTTCAGCTTCACGCTGCTGGCCGAGGCGGCGCAGCGCTACGAGCCGCTCGTGCAGCTTGTAGTTGCGCCCGCGCAGCAGGCCACCGTGTCGCCGCCACCCGCCTGGCTGCCGCTGCGCATCCTGCTGGCCGAGGACAACCCGGTGAATCAGAAGGTGGCGCTCAAAACCCTGGAGCGCTTGGGCTACCGAGCCGACCTCGCCACGAACGGGCTTGAGGTGCTGGCGGCCCTGGCGCGACAGCCCTACGATCTGCTGTTGCTGGATGTGCAGATGCCCGAGCTCGATGGCCTGGAGACCGCGCGGCGGATCTGCCGCGAGCTGGCGCCGCAGCAGCGCCCGTACATGATCGCGATGACAGCAGGTGCGATGCAGGGCGACCGCGAGGCCTGCTTGGCCGCAGGCATGGACGACTACCTGAGCAAGCCGGTGCATGTGGAGCAGTTGCGCGCGGCCCTGGAGCGCTGCGGCCAGCTCAAGACCCCAGAACATGCGGTAGCGACGTGCGTGATTGATCGCTCTGCGCTGGAGCTGGTGCGCCAGGAGCTCAGCGCCGAGGGGCCGGCCCTGGTACTGGAGCTGGTGGATCTTTTTTTGAGCGACAGCCAGGAGCGGCTGGCGAGCATGCAGCAGGCCGTGCTCGCCGGAGAGGTACGGCTGGCCGAACGCGCCGCGCACACCCTGCGCGGCAGCGCCGCAGTCATGGGCGCGCGTCAGCTGGTCGAGCGCTGCGCGCAGCTGGAGGCGCGGGCGCAGGCCAACGATCTGGTGGGCGTCGCGAGCACGCTGGCACAGCTGGAGACCGCCCACAAGGAAGCCGTCATCGACCTGCACGCGCTGCGTGCGGAGTACGCCGCACAGGCTGGCGCTCCTCTCAGCTTGCCGAGCTGCGTATGACCGCAGGGTGCGGTGCGTCCGGCGCCTGCGGGCCACCGCGCGGCCCCCAGAGGTTGCCGCGCAGCACACGCCACATGACGCGCGGGCGCAGCACGCTGGGCGGCGGCTCCAGCAGGTTTACCACCTTCAGGAAGGCGACGGAGAGCGCCGCGTCGCGGTGGGCAGCGTGGTGCAACTTGCCGAGATACCAGTTGATGAACCGCGTCATGGCACTCCGTGGCCCCGCCGTCTCTGGGAAGCGCAGGTCGTTGCCCACAGCGCTGCTCCAGGCCACGTTGAGGATCGCGCCCGCCCGCGCGAAGAAGCGTGCGGCCAGCTGCCCCTCGCCCTGCGCGAGACACGCACCCAGTGCGACGGCCTCCAAAGCCGCCACAGACATGCCCTGGGCGTAGATGGGATTGAAGCTGCACAGAGCGTCGCCAAGCACCAGGTAGCCCTCGGGGAAGAGCGCCATGCGCCCGTAGTGCCGGCGCAAGTTGGAGGGGATCTTGTAGGCGACCGGCGCGGTCAGGGGCTCGGCGTCTTTGGCAATCGCGTAGATCTCGGGGATCGCCATGCCGCGAACGTACTCCAGCAGCCCGGTGTGATCCAGAGGCGCCTGCTCGCCAAAGTAGCCGGAAACGGTCAGGATCCAGCGGTCGTGCTCCTGGCTGAGCAGGACGCCGCCCCGCCGCTGCGCGGGCGACGCAGCCACAATCAGGGCGACCGTGCCGGGGCTATGCTCTGGCCGACGCCGGTACTCACAGGAGGTATAGGTGACGTTGATCGTCACCGCCTCCTCCAGGGGCGGTTCGTAGCCCAGCCCTTCCAGCCAGGCGGGGCCGCGCGATCCGCGCCCGCTGGCGTCCACTACCAGGTCGGCGGCCATGCGCTCCTCTGCGCTGCCCGCCCTGCGCCGGATCAGCCGCACGCCAGTGACGCGGCCATGGTCGGGGGTGGCCTGCAACCCCAGGACATCGCACGCTGTCTCGGCCCGCACATTCGGCAGCGCCAACAGCCGCGCCCGCACCGTCGCCTCCAGCAGCGGCCGGCTGACGTTAATCGCGTTGTGGCCACTGAGGCAGGGCTGATGGTAGCCGCCCTCGTGAAACCAGCGCGCCTGCTGGCTGACATCGCCGTAGTCGGCGCCATTGCGCACCAACTCCTCGGTCAGGCCGGGGAAATAGGCTTCCATCACCTCCAGGCCACGCACCAGCACGGCGTGGGCGTGCCTGGCCTGGGGCACACCTTTGCGCTGCTGGCCCGCGAGCGGGAAGCTATCGCGTTCCAGCAGCGTCACCTGCTCGTAGTGGTCGGCCAGGGCCCGTGCCGCCAGCAACCCGGCCATGCTCGCGCCAATCACCAGGGCCGTTTTGTCGGCCCGCCCCTGCTGCTGAGTCATCGTCGCTGCTCCTCTGTGGTGCGTGGGCCGCCGATTGGCGAGCCACTGCGGCCGCGTTGTCGCGGTACACAGCGGAGTGTAAGGCGGCTGGCTGCCAAGCTTCCAGCCAATGCGCTGCTCAGTTCGTGTCAGGATGGGGCGGTGTGGCAGCGCGGTGTGCCGCCGACTCCGGCTCGACGCCGTACAGCTCCTGCTGCCAGAGCCAACCGACGATCTGCTCCACGGCCCTGCCCAGCTGGTGGCGGTAGGTGCTGAAGGGCAGATCGAGCAGCTCAGCCGCATCCTCCTGGGTGGGGGCCGGCTCGAAGTAGCTGTGCCAGAGCACGCGGTGAAACTTCTGCGTTCTGGGGCTGGCGCTGAGCATCTCGGCCCCCGCGCGCAGCGTCGCCTGAAGCAGGGCGGGCGTCGGCTCCTGCTCGCTGCGGTCCCGCAAACAGCGCGAGCGCAGCAGCGGGCTGTGCGCCAGCAGCTCGGGGCGGCGCAGCTGCTTGAGGGCCTGGCGGACGGCGTCGGCGAACTCCGGCTCCGACAGGGCCACCTGCGGGGGCGGGGTGGCGAGCGTGTCGAGCACCACGAGCTCATTCAGCAGCTCCCGCTCGCCCAGCACCTTCATCCACTCCAGCACCGGCTCGGCCTGCCAGTCGTGGACGAACACGCCGAATGCCTGGCCGTCGCTGGTGAAGCCGGCGGCCAGGGCGAGCGGCATACGCAGATACTCGAACATGGCGGCGTAGTCGTCGCTGTTGGCCTGGGCGATAAAGGAGTAGGCCAGCTGCGGCAGATTGAAGAACAGGCGCAGGCTAATCATCGCCGCCATGTTGAAGGTCGAGGGCGAGCGCTGATACTGCTCCGCGTCCATCCAGTTGCGGAAGAGGAGCGCCCTGCTACCCTGCCGCAGCGGGGCGACGCCCTGGAGAAAGGCGCTGGCCGCGCGCAGCGCCGGGTCCGCCGCCAGATCTGCCGCCGTGGCCGCGCTGATCTCCACCACATGACAGAACCCGGCGACGGCGCCAGCGGCCGCGCGGAAAACGTAGAGGGTGGACTCGGGGCGCGCCTCCCAGTGGCGCGTCGCGGCAAGCATCTCTGGCCCCTGGTGCCGGAGGATCAGCTGCGCGATCAGCAGCATGTCTGCCGGGGTCGCCTGCTCGATATACAGCTGGCCGAAGGACTGCCAGGCGTAGAATGGCCGCATGAACGGGTTGTTACGGTGCAGGAAGAGCAGGGCAAAGATCGCGGCCTGCTGAGCCTGGCCGCCGTGCTCCAGGATGCGCTGGATGATCTGGCTGCGCACCTGCTCGTGCAGCTCGCGGAAGCGCGCAAAGTCGCGCCAGCGCAGGTCGGCCTCCAGCACCTCGCGCGCAAGATCGTGCGGGAAAAGGCCGTGCGGCCCCTGCTCGATAAAAGAGAGCCCGCGCAGCCACTGGAAGGCGGCGTGGCTTTGTGTCCGCCCCAGACAATGGGCCAGCAGGCTTTCGTCGGTGGTGAAGGTGTGCGCGCAGATCTCTAGCGCCTGGCGGAACAGCGGGTCGGCCACGTCGGCCACAAAGCGCTCTAGCAGCAGGTGGACCACATCCGGGTCGCGGCTCAGATCAAAGCCGCCTGCTGTGCGGTTCTGCGCGAGCAGATCGGCGGCAAGCGAGAGCGCGAGGGGCTGGCCGTAGGTGACATCGAGGATGCGCGCGCACTCCTCTGCCGCAAGACCCTGGCCGCGCAGGTAGGCTTCGCTTTCCTCGGGGCGAAGATTGCGCAGCGAGATAATGCGGGTCAACGCGCCCCAGCCGTCCTCGGCCCGCCACGCCGAGGACGGCTGCTGCCGCCCGGCCACCACAATCAGCGCCCGCTCTGGCAGCTGCGGCAGGAACGTGTCGCGCAGCCAGGCGTCGAGCGGCGCTGCCAGCTCGTACGTATCGAGAAAAAGGACGAGATCCGGCGTGGCGGCCAACGCCGCCAGGGGCGCCTCGTCTGGTGCCAGGCGAAGCGCTGCGTGGATGGCCGCCAGAAACCCGGCTGGCGATGGTTCAAGATGGCGACCATCAAGGAACAGGTAGGGGCGCCCGGCCGCTTCGGCAACGGCGGCAAACTCGCGCAGCAAGGTCGTCTTGCCCATCCCGCCGGGGCCGCAGATGTGCAGCACGGCCACATCGGGCACATCACGACCGAGCACAGCACGAAAAAGCTCCAGCTCAGCGCTGCGACCGACGAACCGGCGGCGGCGAGCCAGCGTTAGGCGCTCACCCAGTCGTGTATGCATGGAGTCCCCCGACGCGTTGAGACGGTCGGGCCAAGTATAGCCCAGGCTGCGGGTGCCCGCAATCTCTCTGTATCCTTGCGACAGTGCGCCCCGCGCCGACGTTCTCTCCGCCGACACGCCCTGTGTAGCATTTCGACCGTTCACGTGTGGCTTGCGGCGCAGCTTCCGGAAAGCGCCGCGCTTCCCGGAAGCTGCTTCTGGGCACGTCTGCTAATGCGCGTGTGCCGCCTCCAGCTCCTTCTTGTGCTGGGCGATCACATGGTCCACGAGCTGGCTCGGCACCTCCTCGTAGCTCAGGAAGCTCATTGCGAAGCGGCCGCGGGCCTGCGTGATGGCTTTGAGATCCGTGGCGTAGCGCTGGATCTCGGCGAGCGGCGCCGTGGCGCTGATCGTGGTGCGCCCGCTGCCCGTGGGCAGCATGCCAAGCACGCGCCCGCGCCGGGTGCTCATGTCGCTCATAATGTCGCCCGCATACTGGTCGGGCACCACGATCTCAAGCTGGTAGATCGGCTCCAGGATCACCGGGTGCGCCTTGGCGACGGCGAGCTTGAACGCCTCCTTGCCGGCGGTCTTGAATGCGATCTCCTTTGAGTCGACCGGGTGCTCCTTGCCGTCGAAGACCGCCACGCGCACGCCGATCACAGGGTTGCCGGAGATCAGGCCCTCGGCCATCGCCTCGCGCACGCCCTTCTCGATCGCCGGCATGAAGCCGCGCGAGATCACGCCGCCCACCACCTCGTTCACGAACTCAAGGCCGTCCTCGTGCTCCTGATCCTGCGCAAGCGGCTCCACGCGCAGCGTCACATCGGCAAACTGGCCGGCGCCGCCGGTCTGCTTCTTGTGGCGATACTGGGCCTCGGCGCGGCCACGGATCGCCTCGCGGTAGGCGATCCGTGGCAGGTCGATGTCGATGCTCACGTCAAACTTGCGCTTCATGCGCTCGGCCACAAGCTGCAGGTGGCTCTCGCCAAGGCCAGCCAGCAGCGTCTCGCCGGTCTGCGCGTCCCGCGAGGTGTGCAGGCTCGGGTCTTCCTCCAGCATACGGCCGAGCGCCACGCCAAGCTTGTCGAGATCTGCGCGGCTGTGGGGCCTCACGGTGGCGGTGAAGGCCGGGGCCGGAAACGTGATCGGCTCGAGCTGCAGCGCGCGGCCATGGGCGCAGAGCGTGTCGTTGGTCATCGTCTCGGCAAGCTTCGTGATCACGCCGATGTCGCCGGGGCCGACGCGCTCCAGATCGCTCTGCTCCTTGCCGCGCACGGCGAAGATGTGGCTCACGCGCTCCTCTTTGAGCGTACGGCTGTTCACCAGCGCGCTGTTGGCGCGCAGCTCGCCAGAGAAGACGCGGAAGTAGCTGAGCTTCCCGTAGGTATCGGAGATCGTCTTGAAGACCAGTGCGGTTGTCGGCTCGCCCTGCGCCGCCTTGAGCGTGATCTGCTCGCCGCTGGCGAGATCGGTGGCGCGCACATCTTTGCGGGCAGCCGAGGGGATGCTGTCCACAATCCCGTTGAGCAGCTGCTGGATGCCGGCCACCTCCAGGGCGGAGCCGCAGAACACTGGCACGATCGTACCGTCGGCGATGCCGGCGCGCAGGCCCACCAGCAGCTCGTCGCGGGTGAGGGCGTCCTCGCCGCCCTCAAGGTAGCGCTCGATCAGATCGTCGTTGCTGGCGGCGATCTTATCGATCAGGGCGCTGCGCCACTCGTGCATAAGCGCGTCCATCTCGGCGGGCACCTCGCCCTCGATGAAATCGCCATCGTGCTTAGGCGAGACCAGCCAGGCGCGCTGCTGGCGCAGCGAGATCAGCCCTTTAAAATCCTTGCCGGAGCCGATCGGGAGCTGCATCGGCATCACGGCGGCGTCGAGACGCTCGCGGGCCTGCTCGATCACACGGTAAAAATTGGCGTTGTCGCGGTCGAGCTTGTTCACAAACAGGATGCGCGGCACGCGGTTCTGGAC
>JAYUYB010000213.1:0-4887 GCA_043752655.1 Chloroflexota bacterium | reverse complement strand
CTGGCCACCGAGGAGCCGCTGGAGCTGCGCCTGGTCGCTGGCCAGGAGCGCCGCACGCTCGCTGTGACGATGCGCACGCCAGGCGCCGACTTCGAGCTGGCCGCCGGCTTCCTCTACGGCGAGGGCGTGGTGGGCGAGCGCGAGGCGATCCGCCGCATCACCTACTGCGTCGACGCGAGCGTCGAGGACGCGCAGCGCTACAACATTGTGAACGTGGAGCTGGCGAGCGACACGCTGCCCGACCTGGCGCCACTGGAGCGCCACTTCTTTACCAACAGCGCCTGCGGGGTCTGCGGCCGAGCCGGCCTGGAGACGCTGAGCGAGCGCGGCTGCGCCCCGGTTGCGGCGGGGCCAGTGGTGGCGCCCGCGCTGATCTACGCTCTGCCCGCGCGGCTGCGTGAGCAGCAGCGCATCTTCGCCAGCACCGGCGGGCTGCACGCGGCGGGGCTGTTTAGCGCCGAGGGCGAGCTGCTGGCGCTGCGCGAGGATGTGGGGCGCCACAACGCGGTGGACAAGCTGATCGGCTGGGCGCTGTTGGCGGGCATGCTGCCGCTTAGCCAGTGCGTGATGCTGGTGAGCGGGCGGGCGAGCTACGAGATCGTGCAGAAGGCGATGGTCGCCGGGGTGCCGCTGCTCTGCGCCGTCTCCGCCCCGAGCAACCTGGCCGTGGCGGTGGCGCAGAGCTTCGGTATGACGCTGATCGGCTTCCTGCGCGCCGAGCGCTTCACCATCTATAGTGGCGCGGAGCGCGTGATACTCGGGTAGACAGAGGACAGAGGACGGAGGACGGTGGCCCCCACCACTGCCCCACGCGCTTTGCTCCGGTACCGTCCACCGTCCACCGTCCACCGTCAGATCTCACCGTCCAGACGCCCCGCGTCTCCGCAGCAGCTGTGTGGCGATCAGCAGCTGCACGAGGGCTAGCGCGGCAGCGTGGCACATCTGCTGCGCGTCGTTGCGCACCTGGCCAAGCAGCGTGAGCTCCAGGGGCGCTATGCCAGGCAGATGGCCCCAGATAATATCGGCAGCCCTGGCGGCGCACGTAGCACCGATCTCCGCGTCCAGTACGATTCGGTGGCCGCTACGCCCATCCTCATCGGCGGTGAGATACGCGCACTGAAGGCCGGGGATCGCCGCCGCGCCAAGCTCGGCGCAGAGCTGGTCGCTGGCGTAACGGTCACGCAGCACAAGCTCGGCGTCCAGGTCGGCGCTGCCGTTGGGGCCGCTGTTGGGACGAAAGCGGACCACAAGGTCGGCGCGAGGGCGCTGAACCTGAATAAAGCGTGCGGCGTCGCGCTCGCGGGCTGGCGCGCGGGTGGCCACCTCCTCGGCGCTGTAGCCGCGCTCGCTCACATCACGGGCGAGGCGCCAGGCGCGGCGCAGCTCCGGGTCGGGGTCGAGGTAGACGGTTAGGTCGAAGAGCTCGGGCGAGCTCGGGGGGGTGAGCGTGAGCAAGCCGTAAGCCAGCACAAGCCCGCTCGGTGTCACGGCCTCCGGGCCACGGATAGTGCCGCTACGATGATCGTAGAGCGGCTTCACGATCTGTCCGCCCGCGCGCAGCTCGGCCAGGTGGCTGGCCATAAGCGCGAGGTTATTGGCGGCTGGGTTAGCGGCGGTGAGGTTGCGGGCCAGCAGCTCGGCGCGCGTGTAGCGGTGGTAGTCATCCAGGCAGAGCGGCGTCACGCCGCCGCGCCCGAGCAGGCGCACCACACCACGCGCCAGGGTCGTCTTGCCCGCGGCGCTCTCACCGACGAGTCCGAGCATCAGTGGCCGGCTGTCGTCCATGGCCTTCTACACGCGGCTTTTCCAATCGGCGAGGAACTGCTCGATGCCACGGTCGGTCAGGGGGTGCTTCATGGCCTGCTGGAGCACCTTAAACGGGCAGGTAGCAATATCGGCG
Source organism: Chloroflexota bacterium (assembly GCA_043752655.1). Classification (GTDB taxonomy): domain Bacteria; phylum Chloroflexota; class Chloroflexia; order Chloroflexales; family Chloroflexaceae; genus OHK40. Next base: position 2,987 of record JAYUYB010000213.1, on the reverse strand, counting down.
CCGGCCAGGGCCGACTCGACCATGTGGCGCGGGTGACGGATCGAGGCCGACAGAATCTTCGTCTTGATCTCGGCGTCCTGGCGGTAGATTCCGCTGATCTCGCGGATCAAACTCATGCCATCCACGCCGGTGTCATCCACGCGGCCCACAAACGGGCTGATGATGAAGGCGCCGGCGCGGGCCGCCATCAGGGCCTGAGTCGGGTTGAAGCAGAGCGTCACGTTGGTGCGGATGCCGCGCTTTGCGAGCTGGTACACCGCTTTCAGGCCCTCGGTGGTGCTTGGCACCTTGACGATCACGTTGGGGTGCCACGCGGCGTACTCTACGCCCTCGCGCAGCATGCCGTCGGCGTCTAGCGAGATCGTCTCAGCGCTGATCGGGCCATTCACCAGCTCGGCGATCTCGCTGATCGTGGCCTTGAAGTCGGCGCCCTGCTCGCGTGCGATGAGGGTCGGATTGGTTGTCACACCGCTCAGCACACCCCAGCTGGCCGCCTCGCGGATCTCGCCGAGATTCGCCGTATCAAGATAGATCTGCATGCCATGCTCCTCACCGTGCCCGCCGGTAAAATCGGCGGCATTATAGCACGGCTGGCACTGGCGCGCAGGGCATTTTATCCACAGACGACACGGATTTCCAGCCTATCGCCGGCCCTAACAGCGGGCTACGTCATGGTCGGCGCGGTTGTCAGCACCCGGCGGTTAAAACCGTGTCGGACGGGCCTGCGGCCGTGCGTCGGCCTGCGCTGACGCGTCCGGACCCGCCCGCGCAGGCGGGCGCCCGCCTGTGGGCTGGGCACGCTGGCCCAAGACGTTGCTATAATACCTGTGGAGGCTGCTCGCTCGCCAACAGAATAGGTTGTATGCGTCTGATCGGCAGAATCCTGCTCTGGTCGCTACTGTTCATCGTCGCACTTGTCGTCCTGCTCGCGCTGTCCATCCCCGTGGACGCATTGCTTGGCCGGGGGCGCGTGGCTGCGCTTACCAACACAACCATCGCCAACCCAGGCGGCCCCGAGCTGCGGGCCTATGTTGCCCGGCCCGACGGCCCCGGCCCCTGGCCCGCCGTGATCATGATCCACGAGTTTTGGGGCCTGCGCGAGGAGCTAATCGGCAAGGCCGAGGCCCTGGCCGACGAGGGCTATCTGGTGGTGGCCCCCGATACCTTCCGGGGCGGCTCGACCGGCTGGATACCACGCGCGATCTTCCAGACCGTCACCACCCAGCCAGAGCAGGTGAGCGGCGACCTCGACGCGGTGTACGCCTGGCTGGCCACGCAGCCCGACGTGCTCGTCGACAAGATCGCGATCATGGGCTTCTGCTACGGCGGGCGCACCGCCCTTGTCTACAGCCTGCACAACCCCGCCATGGCCGCCACCGGCATTTTCTACGGCATGGCCGAGACCACGCCCGAGCAGCTGCGCGCCCTCGGCGGCCCGGTGCTCGGCATCTTCGGCGGTGCCGACAGCTCGATCCCGCTCGACGAGGTCTCCGCGCTGGAGGCAAACCTCGACGCAGCGGGGGTGCCGAATACGATCTCGATCTACGCGGGACAGCCCCACGCCTTTGTGACGAGCATTGAGGCGATCAGGCAGGGCGGGCCGCAGCAGGAAGCTTGGAACGAGCTGCTGGCCTTTCTTGGCGCGGCCCTCCAGGATGGCGCAGCGCCTGCCGGGCGCACAGCACCTGCGCAGCTCGCCAACAGCAGCACATTGCTCGGCGCGCTGCACCACAAGTTTGTGTGCGGGCTGTAATTGTGAGGCGGGGGCGCAGACGGTAGACGGTGGACGGTAGAGTCCGGCACCGTCCACCGTCCACCGTCTAACATAGGAGGAGCGACATGGCGCGGATAGGCATTTACGGGGCGACGGGCTACACGGGCTTCGAGCTGATCAAGCTGCTGGCGCGCCATCCTGGCGTGGAGCTCGCCTTCGCCACGGCGCGGGCCGACGCGGGCAAGCGCCTGAGCGACGTCTATCCGACGCTGATTGAGCAGCCGCTGGTGAGCATGGAGCAGGCTGATCTGGCGGGCGTCGATCTGATCTTCACCTGCCTGCCCCACGGCGCGGCCAAGCTGGTGCCGATCATCCAGCAGGCGCTTGAGCGCGGCGTGAAGGTGGTGGACTTCTCGGACACCTTTCGGCTCAGCGATCCAGACGACTACGAGCGGCGGCGCGGCAAGCCGCACCCGGCGCCGGAGCTGCTGAGCGCGGCGGTGTACGGGCTGCCGGAGCTGCACCGCGAGCGCATCAGGGCGGCGCACCTGGTGGCCAACACGGGCTGCTACCCGCTCACAGCGATCCTGCCGCTGTGGCCGCTGGAGCGGGCCGGGCTGATCGCTGACCGCACCGTGATTGTGGACAGCAAGTCGGGCGTGTCGGGCGCGGGGCGCTCGCTCAACCTAAAGACGCAGTTCGGCGAGGCCCACGAGAACTTTAGCGCCTACAACATCGGGCGCGGCCATCGCCACCTGGGCGAGATGGAGCAGGAGACGGGGCTGCACATGATCTTCTCGCCCCATCTGCTGCCAGTCTTTCGCGGCATCCTCTCCACGCTTTATGTGACGCTGCGCCCAGGCACAACGCTGGCAGCGACGCGCGCCGCCTACGACGTATACGCCGGGGAGCCGTTTGTACGCCTGCTGCCAGAAGCTCGCCTGCCGGAGCTGCGCCATGTGCAGAACACAATGTACCTGCTGATGGGCCTGCACCCCGTGGAGCTGGAGGCCGGGCGCTGGATCATCGTGTCGGCCCTGGACAACCTGCTCAAAGGCGCCTCGGGCCAGGCCGTGCAGAGCATGAACCTGATGCTGGGCTTCGAGGAGCGCACGGCTTTAACGTAGAAGCCCTTTGGACCACGAAGCCACGAACGGATGCGAACCGCCGCGAACCCGGCTACCCGCGTGCAGGTTCGCGTTCGCGGTGTTCGTGCCACTTCGCGCGGTTCGTGGTCCAAAGGGCTCGGGGCCATCTAGCGCGTCAGGTTTAC
>JAYUYB010000212.1:0-4900 GCA_043752655.1 Chloroflexota bacterium | reverse complement strand
CGTGGCGTGCCCGCTGGGATGACGGCCCGTTGTGGAGCGGCCCGTCGTGGCCAGGCGGATGACGGCGTGGCGTGCCCGGCCCGTCGTGCCCGGCGGATGATGGCCAGGTGTGCCCGGCCCGTTGGCGCGCACGCGAGTCCCGTGCGGCGCGCGCTCCCCTCAACAACGGGGCGTGCCCGCGAATCCCATCCCCGGCGAGTCCCGATCACGGCGGGGCGTGCCAGGGAGTCCTGTGCCCGCGAGTCCCGACGACGGCGTGGTGTGCCCAGCGGATGCGGCCCGCCCGCATCACCACGCTGCTCGGACCGGTGAGCCTGACGCGGGCGGTCTACGCCTGCCCGCACGGTGGCGCGTCCCAGGCTCCGCTTGATCGCCAGCTTCAGGTCGCAGTAGGCGGGCTTAGTCTGGGGCTCCAGGAACTGCTGGCTCTGCTCGGGGCCACCCAGGATTCGCTTGCCGTGCATCAGGGACAGGCACCCGCACTCCTTGCTGGCCGACAAGAAGTGCTCGATCTCAGCTACGCCACCTATCCTGAGCGCTTCGTGCGGGGACGCCCCATTTTTGTCCCCAACGGGCGTTAGCCCAAGACGTTGCCTCCGCCCTACTCCTTTCCTTGATGGTGAGCAGTTGTAGCAGCGCTGACTGCTATGGTGCTACCATGGTGGGCCAACGGATTGTGTTGCTGCACGCGTCGGGCCCGGCAACTTCGGCTATCATAGGCCGACGAGCGTAAGCTAGCGACGAGGCGGGCGAGGCATGCCTTGCCCAATGGGAGCAACTATGGGGCGCCAGGTGATCACGAGCGGGACGCCGTGGGAGAGTATGGCGGGCTACGCGCGGGCGGTGCGCGTGGGGAACAGCGTGTACGTGTCTGGCACCACCGCATCCGACGCGAGCGGCACAGTGCAGCACCTCGGCGACGCTGCCGCCCAGGCCCGCTACATCATCCGTAAGATCGAGGCTGCGCTCCAGGAGGCAGGCGCCACGCTCGCCGACACAGTTCGCACGCGCATCTACGTGCGCGAGATGAGCGCTTGGCCTGAGGTGGCGCGCGCCCACGGCGAGTTTTTTGGCGCGATTCGGCCCGCCTGCACCCTGGTGCGTGCCGAGCTGATCGAGCCCGAGATGCTGGTGGAGATCGAGCTCGAAGCGGTGATCGCGTAGTGAAATTCTCGCTGCGCCTCAACAACGATCTGCCCGTGCGCGGCTACGTGGCCCTGGCGCGCGCTGCCGAGGCTGCTGGCTTTGCGCAGCTCTGGGTGAGCGACGACCTGTTCCTGCGCGGGGTGTGGCCGATCCTCAGCGCCTGCGCCGTCGCCACCGAGCGCATCGGGCTGGGCACGTGTATTGTGAACCCCGCCACAATGCACCCCGCCGAGCTCGCGATGCAGGCGGCCGCCCTAGATGAGCTGAGCGGCGGGCGGCTCAGCCTGGGCCTTGGCGCGGGCGCGGGCGAGTTTCTTGGCTGGGTTGGCCTGGCCCACGCGCAGCCCCTGGCAAGCCTGGCCGAGGCGACGCGGCGCATCAGGGCGCTGCTGGCGGGCGCGAGCGGCCCCTTCTCCGGCGGCCCCTGGCCCGACTGGGGCGCCGAGGCCTTTCTGCGCTTCCCCACGCGGCCCGTGCCGATCTACCTCGCCGCGCTGAGCCCGCGCATGCAGGGCTTGATTGGCGCAGTGGCCGACGGCGGACTGCCCCTGCTTTTCCCGCCCGAGCAGTACGCCGAGATGGCCGCGCGGGTGTGCGCAGGGGCCGAGCAGGCCGGACGTAACCCCGACGAGATCGATCTCGCGGCCTGCATCTGGGTCTCGGTAGACGAAGACCGCGCCCGCGCCGAGGCGGCCCTGCGCACCAAGGTGGCATACTACGCCAACGCGCTGAGCGATGACATGCTTGCGCGGCTCGGCGTGCCCCGCAGCGAGGTCGAGGCAATCGCCCACGCTGCGCAGCGAGACAGCGACATCGAGCGCGCCGCCGCCCTGGTCTCGCCAGAGCTGCTGCGGCTCGGTGTGGCTGGCGACACAAGCGCCCTGATCGAGCGACTGGAGGGCCTGGCCGCGATGGGCGCGCGCCACCTCAGCTTCGGCCCGCCCCTTGGCCCCGACCCGCTCGCCGCGATCGAGCTGCTGGGGCGCACGGTGGTGAAGCACTTCCTCAGGGTGAATGATTGACGGTGGACGGTGGACGGTGGACGGTGCCCGAAAACACGCGTCCACCGGCTACCGGCTACCTTAGGGCTACGTCATGGTCGGCACGGTTGCCAGCACCGGGCGGTTGAAACCGCGGCGGCCGGGCCTGCGGCCGGGCGTCGGCCTGCGCCGACGCGTCCGGACCCGCCCGCGCAGGCGGGCGCCCGACGCAAAGCGCCCCACGGCGCGCGTTCACGCGCCCGCCTGCCACCCATGACGTAGCTCTACCGCCCACCGCCCACCGCTCACCGCCCACCGTCCACCGTCTACCGTCCACCGTCCAGCCCCGCGAGTGCCGCGCTGAGATCCAGGTTCGCGGCCATGCCGGTGGGCGCCAGGACGGTGAGCGAGGCGTAGCCTGCGCGCACGGCGCCGTCGTCGGTGTGCTCGGGGAACTCGGGCACGCGCTCGCGCAGGAAGCGAAAGTTGAGGCGGCGCCTGCCATCTAAGTCGCCCGGCTCGGGCTCCAGATCGACCTCGACAACGCTGCCGTAGAAGAAGCTAGAGAGCTCGGTCTGGCGGAAGCCGCGCAGCTCGGCGGGCGTGTGCAGGTGGGGCACATTCAGGTTTAGCACGAGCTGACGGCCGCGCAGCAGCTCCAGCAGCGGGAAGACGCGCACTGCAGCCCAGGCGGCGGTGGCCCAGGGCATGGGGTTGTCGCCCACGAACATCTGCGAGACAGCCATAGCGGGGCGGCCCCAGAGGGCGCCGAGCATCGCCGCGCCCACGGTGCCGCTCAGCAGCACGTTGGTGCCGCTGTTGAGGCCACGGTTGATCCCGGCGACGACCACATCGGGGGCGGGGCCAAGCTCGGCGAGGACGCCGGCCATCACGCAGCCCACGGGCGTGCCGTTGAAGGCGAAGGCCGCAATCCCGGCGTGGGCCGGGTCGGGCGGGGGCACGGCGCGCAGGGTGAGATCGCGGCGGGGCGGCAGCGCCATGCTCATCCCGCTCTGCTCCTGCTCGGGCGCCACCACCGTTACGGTGCCGAGGCCCGCGCTGCGCAGGGCGCCGGCCAGCGCCCAGAGGCCAGGGCTATCGATCCCATCATCGTTTGTAACCAGAATATGCATGCAGGCGCTTCCTCAGGAGGCGAGCTCTTTGCCCCAGCTATCAGCCTGCCACTCGGCCATCACCCGCTCGTAGACATCGAGCGTGGCGCAGGCGATGCGCGGCCAGGTATAGTACTCACGGATCTCGCGCAGGGCGGCGCCGGCGCGGGCGCGGGCCATGTCGGGGCGGGCGAGGGCGGCGATCACGGCGTCGGCGAGCGCGCCGGGGTTCTCCTTGGGCACCACGAGGCCAGTGACGCCATCCTGCACCACCTCGGCGAGGCCGCCGGCGTCGCTCACCACGAGCGGGCAGGCGTTGGCGAGCGCCTCCAGGGCCACGATGCCGAATGGCTCGTAGAGCGAGGGGAAGATCGCGAGGTCGGCCGCGTGATAGAGCCGGTCGCGGTCCTCGTTGGCGACAAAGCCGGCGAAATGCACCGTCTCGCCGAGGCCGAGGGCCGCAGCCTGGGCCTTGAGCGCGCCAAGCTGCTCGCCGGTGCCGGCGATCACAAGGCGGGCCTGGCCCTGGGCGATAATCGTGGGCCAGGCGTCGAGCAGGACATGTAGGCCCTTCTCGTAGACGATGCGGCCTACGTGGAAGACCATGCGCTGCTCGTCGGCAACAAAGCGGCGGCGAAAGGCCAGCCAGTGGTTAGCGTCCTGGAAGGGCGTGCCGCCGAGATGCACGCCGTTCGGCACCACGTCGAGCTTGTCGGGCGGGGCCTGGAAATAGTCATCGAGCTGGCCGGCCATAAAGCGCGAGCAGACGATCACGCGCCAGGCCTCGTAGGTAAGGCGCCACTCTAGGTCGTTGATGCGCTGGGAGAGGCTGCCGTGGAGGGCGCCGCGGCCACGGCCGCGCTCGGTGGCGTGGACTGTGGCGATCAGAGGCACGCGCCACTGATGCTTGAGCGCGACGGCGGCATCGGTGGCGAGCCAGTCGTGGGCGTGGATCAGGTCGACACGGCCGTGCTCGGCCTGGAGGGCGCGCGCGGCCTGGGCGAGGATGGGGGCGGCCTGGGCGACAAAGCCGGGGTAGTCCTCGCCGGCAACACCGGGCACATCCACACGGCGCACCGTGATGCCATCGACGACCTCGTCGGGCGGGCCGTCGCGCAGGCGCGGGGAGATCACGGAGACGCGAACACCCTGGCCTGCGAGGGCGGGCAGCAGCTCCGCGACGTGGCGGCCAAGGCCCCCGACTATATGGGGAGGGTACTCCCAAGCGATCTGGAGGACGTGCATAACGGGCGGATTATAACGCATATCTTGTGGGCGTGGCGAGGACGGCAGGGGCAGGCGGATGCAGCGTCCGACCACCAGGCGTTTTATCGTTTATCCACAGATGCCACAGATTTCCGGCCTATTTCTGGCCCCCACGGGCGTCGGCTCGGGACGTTGCATCCGCCACGCGCTACTTTTCGCGCCCTTCGTGATCCAGACGGTTCGCGCCTGCCGCCTCGAGTTACGCAGCTTCGTCCAGCGCTTCGGCAAGCGCCTGCGCGAGCGGGAGCGCCTGCCCCGCCGCCCACGCGGCGGCAAAGGCTTTGTCGCCAAGCTGGGCGCGCGCCGCTGCCATGGCGCGCTCGTAGGTGGCGCGGGCGGCGGGCGCAGGGCGGCAGCCAATGGACTGCCGCAGCCCCTCGGCGGCGCCCCACAGCC
>JAYUYB010000211.1:0-1858 GCA_043752655.1 Chloroflexota bacterium | reverse complement strand
CGTTGTTGGCCTGGCCCTCGTGAGTGTCCCAGCCGCCAAGGTCTACCGTGGCGATGCGCAGGCCTTGCTCCATCTTCACCACCTGGGCCACTGTCTGGAGCGCCGAGCCGAACGAGCCGTCGGGGTAGGCGATGCCGGCGCGCGGCGTGTACGTGCCGGGGTTGGCGGCGCGGATGGCCTTGATCGTCTCGACGGTGCGGTGGCCCGCCACATCCACCGGGTTGCGGCCAGTGCCGGGGTAGAAGCCCTCCAGCACCTTCATCATCGGGTAAGCTTCTTCTTTACGATTGTAGCGCCAGTTGGTGCTCAGGCCGAAGCTGCGCGGGCTGCTCATGGCAACCGTGCCGCCGTGGTTCAGCAGCGACGCGGGCGCCGAGCTGCCTGCGGACAGCACCGGCAGCAGGCCCTGGGTTGCGCCGATGGTCTGCACGTGGCGGGTAAGCCAGCCGGTGCCTGTGGTCTTGTTGCCGGGCGTGCCGCGCTCGATGTAGTCCATCGCGTCGAAGTGGCTGCGCGTGTCGTCGTCTAGGCCACAGGCGTGGACAAGCGCCAGTCGCCCCTGATCATACAGCTCTTTGAGCTGGGGCATCTTGGCGTTCAGTCCAAAGCTGCTGGTGTTGTAGCTGGCGTTGCCAGGCTCCAGCCGCAGTGGCGCGTTCACGCCACTGAGCGGTAGCGCAAGGTCGCCGCGGGCCTGGCGGTAGACGCCGTCGTCGTAGGGGCTGAGCAGGCTGAGGCCGTCGCAGCCACCACGCAGGAAGACCACGACCAGGATCTCGTCGGTGGCGGCGGCGTGGACCTCGTCGGCGAAAATGAGCTGGCCGACCTTGCCGGCGGCCATGGCCGCGATGGCGGTGCTGCAGCCTACAAGAAACTCACGGCGAGAGAATGACACAGTGCTTCTCCACGCGCCGCTATGCGGCGCTGTTCTGCTCAGGTAGATAGAAGGAAGCCGTTTGGGGATGGGCCGGGCACGGGGGGGAGACCGTGCCCGACCAAGGAGGGGCGCCCGCCCGGGGGGGAAGACGTGCGGTCGCCCCTCTTGGGAACGCGCTGGCGTTGCCGCCTAGCGCAGATTGAATTCGGGGGACATTGCCAGGAGCTGCACCATTGCGCGCACCCGGTCTTGCAGGCCCTCGGCTGCGCCATAGTCGGGCGCGGCCTTTGTGGGCTTGGGCGGGGCGTTCACATCGCCGCCGAAGGCCAGGAAGCTCGCCAGCTCGCTGCGCACCCAGGGCATTACGCTGAAGCCGCAGAGCCGGGCGATCCAGCTGTCGACAATGGCGGTGCAGGTGGCGGCCATGTTCGTCTGGGCGATGATGTCGATCTGGGTGTTGCCGCCCCAGCTTTGCGTCACGCTGTAGAAGCTGTTCCAGCGCGTGAGCATGCCGTTGGTGTTGGCCCAGTAGCTGATTGTGTCGGGGTGGCCGGTGGGCGTGTCCCAGCCAAAGAGCCGGTGCCCGGTCTGGTCGCAGGTGTAGAAGAGGCTGGCCCAGTAGCCGCCCTTGTTCACATCGTCAGCGACAACCTCGTCGACGGGCAGCTGTGCGTTGGTGGCGCGCAGGTAGGCCCAGATCGCGTCGAGCGGGCGGCGCACCTTGCTGCCAAAGGTGGCGCGGCACTCGGGCGCCAGCAGGATAGCCCGGATCACCTTCGCTAGCTGGTCGGGCTGATCGCGGTTGGCGAGCCAGACCTCCACGGCCGCGTCGATCACGCGCTGCGGCGGGGTGTCCGCAATCAGGCGCCGCACCAGCTTGGTGCAGAGGTGGCGGGCCGTGCCAGGGTGGAAGGCGACTAGGTTGAACACATCTTTGCCGTCCTTCATGTCGGCCTGGCGGGCGGGGATGTTGGGCGCAGG
>JAYUYB010000210.1:0-1858 GCA_043752655.1 Chloroflexota bacterium | reverse complement strand
GTCCAAACGGTTCGCGGTCCAAGCAGTTTGCGATCCAAATGGCTCGGACACCTACAGCAGCGCCTCAACCACCGCCGCCGTCACCGCGTGGTGCCTGTAGGGCGGCGGGGTGCGGCGCGGGTAGGTGCGGTTGCTCAGCAGCACCACGGCCAGGCCGCGCGCGGGCACCGCCACCAGCGCCGGCCCTGTGAAGCCAGTGTGCCCAAAGCTGACCGCCGGCGCGGCGCCCATAAAGTTTGGTCGGTCGAGCATCCAGCCCAGGCCGCTGCGCACCGGCTGCCCGCTTGGCGTGGGCAGGTCGCCCGTATGGTCGCGCAGCGCCTCGGCCACCGTGGCCTCGCGCAGCAGCTGCCGCCCCTGCCAGGCCCCGCCCTGGAGCCACAGCCGCAACAGCCGCTCCAGATCTGCCGCCGTGCCGAACAGCCCCGCGTGCCCCGCCACCCCGCCCAAGGCGTAGGCGCTCTCGTCGTGGACCACGCCATGCACCAGCCCGCCGCGCCACTCGTCGTCCCACTCGGTGGGCGGGATGCGCGGGCGCAGCGCGGCGGCTGGCCGGAAGCGCGTCTCCGCCATGCCAAGCGGCGCCAGGACAAGCGCGCTGATCGCCGCATCCAGCGGCATGCCAGCGGCGGCCGCCACGACCTCGCCCAGCAGCAGGCTGTTGATGTTGCTGTAGGCCACGCGACCCCCCGGCGCGTGCTGCGGCGAGGCGCCGTACGCCGCCGCCATGATCCCGGCGGCGCCGCCCGCGCGCAGCACCGAGAGCCGCAGCTCCAGGCCAGAGCTGTGGGTAAGCAGGTGGCGCAGCGTGACGCCCTCGGCGCGCAGGCCGGGCAGGTAGCGCCGCGCTTCCGCGTCTAGCTCCAGCTGCCCCGCGTCGTGCAGCGCCAGCGCCGCCGTGGCCGTGAACAGCTTGGTGAGCGACGCCAGGTCGAAGCTGTCGTCGGGGGCCACCAGGCGCGTGCCGGGGTCGTCGTACATCGTGCTGCCGTAGGCGGCGTGGTGCAGCACGCGCCCCCCGCGCGCCGCGAGGATCACGCAGCCGGGGAAGATCCGCGCGGCGATGGCAGGCTCCACAATCTGACGCATCTTGAGGAGGATATCTCTGAGGGCTACGCCCGAATCACCGTGCTGGCGAGCACGCGGGGCAACACCTCCTGGTAGATCGGGTTGGCTACGGCAAGGCCGCCCGCTGGGTCGAGCCGCACGAGCCCCAGATCCTGCACAAAGCGCAGATCGTCGGGCGGCACATCGTTTAGCATCTGAGCGGCGAGCATGGGGTCGATAATGGCCCGCACGCGCGGCTCACGCAGCCGCTCCGCCAGACTATCGAGGTGGGTATCCTGGCGGGCGATCAGCACCTCTTTTGCCTGGTCGATCAGCGCCAGGGAGATCGCCTGCGAGCGGTCGGAGGCGAGTTGCTTGACGGCGACTTTCGTCAGGGCGTTGACCAGCCAGGGTTGGCCTTGGGTCAGGGTAAAGGCCTGGGCGACGGCGTCGGCCATGAAGGGCTGGCCCGTGTCAGCGGTGTGCTGGGCGTAGAACGCGGCCACCTCGTGCTGGGTGAAGGTATCGCGCGTGAGTGAGCGGGTCTTGATATTGAAGGGGCTGGCCGTGGAGAGCCGCTCGCTCCCGCCTGAGGCAACCTTGTAGTCGCGCACATCGCGCAGACCGATCAGCGCCAGCGACCAGGGGAAGGCAGTATAGCACGTCTGGCGCATCAGGAACGGCTAAACCCTCGACGGAACTCGGGAGTGCTAGGGCTAACTCCTGTTGGCTGGCGCATCATGGTCGGCGCTTATACTGACCCGAAGCGGGCAGGTGATCCAAATCTACAGGTAGATCTTGTGCTATACTG
>JAYUYB010000209.1:0-11505 GCA_043752655.1 Chloroflexota bacterium | reverse complement strand
ATCCCGTTCACGGCGTCGCTCACCTTTATCGAGCCGCCACAGGGCGGCCTGATCACTGTGCAGATCTCGGATGTGGATAGCGGCAACGGCGTGATCGGCGCCGTCGCCGAGGTGCAGCTCACTGTGGCGCCGAGAGCGCAGCCGCGCACGCCGTAGATTTGACGATGGACGGTGGACGGTGCGCTTAATTCTCCAGGCTGCGCTGCACGGCGAAGACTTTGCGGCGCTCGCTGCGGTAGACGAGGGCGAAGACAACCAGCACAAAGGGGATGAGCAAGGGCCAGCTCTCGCGCTCGTGCTCTAGCTGCCGCAGCACGGCGCGGCTCTGCACCAGGAACGGGAAGCGCGTGATCTGCGTCTCAAGGATGGCGTCGACCTGGCGGCGCCAGCGTGAGGGCTGCGAATCGTTTGTGGGCTTGTCGGTCATGGGGGAATCCTGTTGCTACTCGCCAGGCTGGGCGAGGGCGCTTAGCGCTGCAGTTGGCGTCATCACTGCAACGAGGGCCGCCGCGCGCTCGCGCTGCTCGCGGTCGAGCGTCACCAGGATGGACCTGTGGCGACGAGCGACGGCGACGTAGACAGCGTCAGCGCCTTTGAGCGCCCGGTCGGCGGCGATCTCGGCGGCCTCATCGATAAGGGCGTCGTCGAGTGTGACAAGCTGGACGTGAGGCATAAAGCTAAGTGAGTCGATGGCGAGACGCGCACGGATTGGATCGCGAGTAAGCCGCCGCACTACACCAGCGAGTTCAGCGAGGAGTAGGCGTGGTACGATAACCAGTGCGCCAGTCTGGCTCAACCTGTCGATAAGCTCCTGGCATGTGGCCCCGGATGGATCATCAGGCTCAGCAGCCCGTACATAGATGCTCGCATCAAGCGTCCACATCGCTGTTCTCCTCATAACGGCCTGTCAATGCACGATCCCGATCACGCCGATCAGCATCGAGCTGCTCGCCTAATGTACGGCGTGGGCCTGGAAGCGCGCGCATACTTTCGCGAAGTTCTACCCATAACGCCCGCGCCTCGTCGGGAGTCAGGGCGCGGCGCGCCAGGGCGGGCAGCGCTGCGGGCAGCGCCTGCGCCACCTGCGAGGCCAGCGCCGCAACGACGTGGGCCTGGTCGCGCGGGGAAAGCCGACGCGCCAGCGTGAGCACCTGGTCAATAGTCGGGGTGTCGGTGGTCGTCATTGGGGAACCTCCTAGTATGGCTTGGGGCGCCTTGGGTTAGGAGCTACAGAGAACCGTGGGGCTCGCGCTTTCGGGAAGGTACTCCCGGAATCACACGGGTTTCATGGAGCTAGTGTATCACCGCTGTGCCCATGGGGGCGCCCTTACGGATGGAGGGCGCCCTCACCTCGCGGGCTCGGTCTCGGGTTTGCGCGGGGCCACGCGCAGCGTGCGCTCGGCGCGGTAGGTGACGAGGCCGGGCGGGCCGTTGGGCACCTTGCGCACCAGCGCCCGTCGGCACATGTCCACCTCCACGGCCAGCTCGTCGCGGGCCTGGCTGAAGTAGGCGGCGAACCCGGCGGCCTCGGCCAGGGTGGCCTCGGGCAGCTCGCGACCCCCGGCCCGCACGATCACGTGGGCGCCGTGGATGGTGCGCACGTGAACCCACATATCGTCGGGGCGCCCCAGGCGGAAGGTGACCTCCTCGTTCTGGCGGGCACTACGCCCCACAAAGATGTCGAAGCGCTCGCTGGAGACGAGGTGCAGCGGCCGGGCGGCGGGGGCGCGCTGCTTGCGGCGGGCCGTCGCCGGGTCGGGGTGCTCGCGCAGGTAGCCAAGCTCCTCGGCCTCGCGGGCTAGCTGCTCGATCTGATCGTAGTCGTCGCTGATCTGAAGCATGGCGGCCAGCTCGTCTAGCCCGGCGATCTGGGTGTCGGCGCTAGCAAGTCGCTCGGGCAGACCTGCAAGGGCGCTCTTGGCCTTGTCGTACTGCTTGAAGCGCGCCTGGGCCTGCTCCACAGCGCTCTGGCGCGGGTGGAGGACGATGCGGCGCCCCTCCACCTCTAGCAGCTCCTGGCCCCGGCGCAGCTCGTGGAGGAAGGCGAAGATCATCTCGCCCTCCCAGCGCAGCAGCTCCAGCTCGCGCGCCTTGTCTAGCTCGCCGTTAATCTGGTCGCGGCGGCGGGCCATGCGCTCACGGGCGGTGCCCAGCTGCTGCGCCAGCGCGTCGCGGCGCTGGCTGTGGCCGGTGAGCGCCTCGCGGGCGGCGTGGAAGGTCTCCAGGGCCGCGCTGATGCTGGCGACAGGCTCGGCGCCGGGCAGGTGAGTGAGTGCGTAGGGCGCGTAGGCCGCCGGGCCCTGCTCGCCGGGGGCCAGCGACGGCGCAGGCGGCTCGGTAAAGAGCTCGCGCAGCCGGGCGGCCAGCGTGAAGTGGGGCAGCGGCTCGTCCACACGGGCCTTGGCGCGGCCCAGCGTGCGGAAGATCGCCTCGCGGGCTACCTGGGGGGAGACGCCCCGGTAGGTGGCCACCAGGGCACGGCCAAGGTCGGCCTGGCCCGCGCTCGCAAGGGCCTCCATCCCGGCCGCCGTGGCCTGGGTGGGGTCGCGCTTGTCTAGCGGGGGCGGCAGCTCGTAGATCTGGCGCGGCAGCACGACGCGGCTGCTCATGCGGCGCGTCACGCGCTTGACGCTCTCCAAGATCAGGTTGTTGTCGTCGACCAGGATGATGTTGCTGCGCCGATCCTGGGGCTCGATCACGAGGTCGCAGCGCAGGAGCTCAGACGGTGGACGGTGGACGGTGGACGGTGCTGGCGCCTCATTGAGATCGGGCGGGAGACGTGGCGCGGACAGAGCTTCGTCCGTCAGCCCCGCTGCGTCTTGGGCTTCCTGCTCGGCAACCTCATCCTCGTCCGGCTCGCTGTCGTCCGCTTCAGGCGCGCGGTTGCGCATGTCGGGGGCTTTGACTATACTTAGGAGAACCACGCGCTCCAGCGCGGGCTGCTCGATGGCGACGATGCGCCCGCCCAGCAGATATTTGCGCATCAGCAGGAGCATGGGGGTGCTCTGCTCGACGCCCCGCGTAAGCCGCCCCTGCACCAGATGCACCCGCGCCAGCTGGGGGTGGGCCGAGGCGAGCAGCTGGTGGCGCCGCCCGTGGGCGTAGATCTCCAGCCCGATGCTGAGCGGCCCAGTGAGCAGCACGCGCTGGATGCGCCCGCCAAGGATCGTCTCGCGCAGCTCGTCGACGACGGCGGCGAGGGTGAGAGCGTCGAAGTACATAAGCAGCGCACCTGGGCTAAGACAAGGTTGCAGATTGCAGATTGAGCGCAGCGGGAAGAGCTACGCCAAGGATACCACATCGGCGATGACCACCACCCCTCACAACCCGCTCCTGGACGGCATGCCGCCCCACCCGTTGCTCGTGGTGATCTCCGGCCCCTCGGGCGTGGGCAAAGACTCAGTGCTGACGCGGATGCGCGAGCTGGCGTTTCCATTTCACTTCGTGGTGACGGCCACGAGCCGCGCGATCCGCCCCGGTGAGAGCGATGGCTACGACTATCACTTTGTGGGCGTCGAGCGCTTCGAGCAGATGATCAACGACGAGGAGCTGCTGGAGTGGGCCATGGTCTACGGGCAGTACAAGGGCATCCCCAAGTTCGAGGTGCGCCAGGCGATGGCCAGCGGCCGCGACGTGCTGCTGCGCATTAACGTGGACGGTGCGGCCACTGTGCGGCAGATCGCGCCCGAGGCCGTGTACATCTTCCTGGCCCCCGCCTCGGAGGACGAGCTGCGCCGCCGGCTGACTGTGCGCCGCACCGAGAGTGTAGACGAGATCGACACGCGGCTGGCTGTGGCCGCCCACGAGCTGAAGCAGGTGGAGCACTTCGACTACGTGGTGATCAACCGCGAGGACCGGCTGGACGAGGCCGTGGGCCAGATCCGCGCCATCATCACCGCCGAGAAGCAGCGCGTCTTCCCGCGCCGCGTAAGCCTGTAAGGGCGCCCATGCTGCGCCCCGACTAGAACCATAAGCCTGTAAGGGCGCCCCTTGTGGGCGCCCCAGGAGTCCCAAGATGACGACGATCAGCGAGCGGCTCACTACAGATCTTAAAGCGGCTATGCGGGCCGGCGAGAAGCTGCGCGTGGATACGATCCGGGGCGCGCGCGCGGCGCTCCAGAGCGCGCAGCTGGAGGCGGCCAAGCAGAAGTACGACGCCGCAGCCCGCGTGATCGAGGCCAAGCATGCCGGCGATAGTGCCGCACGCGAGGCGGCCCTGGCCACGATCAGCGCCGACGCCCACGCGCCGCTCGATCAGGCCGCCGAGGAGGCGGTGCTCGCCAAGGAGATCAAGCGGCGCTACGAGGCCGCCGAGATGTATCAGAAGGGCGGCAGGCCCGAGCTGGCGGCTCAGGAGCAGGCCGAGCTCGCGCTGCTCCAGGCATACCTGCCGAAGCTGCTCAGCGCCGACGAGCTGCGCCCCGAGGCGGCCGCCCTGCTCGCCGAGCTTGGCCTGAGCGGGCCGACAGCGATGGGCAAGCTGATGCCCGCCCTGCTCGCGCAGTTCAAGGGCCGCGCCGACAGCCGGACCATTAGCCAGGTGGCACGGGATTTGCTCACGGGCACCTAGCGTCTCGCGACCTCGGGGCACCGGGGCCGCCACTCGCCGGAGCAGGCTCGCGCCCGCGCCGGCGCACAAGAACATGAACATCACCCGCCGACGCTGGCTCGCCAGCATGCCCCGCCTTCGCGCGCTGCGCCCGCTCACGCTGCTCTCCAGCAGGCTGCGCCTCAGCCTGGCCCTGGAGGGTCTGCTCTTGTGGGTTGGAGTCTGGGCCGCGCTCACGCTTAGCCTGCCCGGCGAGTATGGGCGCTTCGAGGTGGGCCAGCCAAGCCCGCTGAGCATCTGGGCGCCCCAGGAGGCGGTCTATGTAAGCGAGGTGATCACGGCCGACCGCAAGGCCCAGGCCGAGAACAGTCCGGATAACCTGGTCTATCTCTACGACCCGCAGATCCCGGTGCAGCAGCGGCAAGGCCTGGTGGCGCTGCTGGAGACGCTCTCCAGCGTGCGCGATGACCCCTCGCTCACACGCGGGGAGCGGCTCGACAAACTGATCACGCTGCCGAACGCCGCGCTCCAGATCGCGGAGGGCCAGGCCGACGACATCCTCTCGCTGGACGAGGAGCGCTGGTCGCAGCTGCGCCTTCAGACGCTCGCGCTCTACGACCGGGCGATCGAGCGCTACGACTACGCCCTGGACGAGCGGGCGCTGATCCAGCTGCGCGAGCGCTGGCTGACCTACTGGCTGGCCACCACCAGCCTCTCGCCATCCCAGCGCGAGCTGGCGACCTCGTTCACCGAGCCGTTCCTGCGCGTGAACCGCACGCTAGACGAGGTGGCCACCAACGAGCGCCGCCAGCGCGCCCGCGACAGCGTGCCGCCGCTTCAGGTGCGCGTGCAGGCGGGCGAGAGCATCGTGCGCACAGGCGAGATCGTGAGCCCAGAGCAGATCGAGAAGCTCCAGCAGTCTGGCGCCATGCCACGGCCCCTGAGCTGGCCGGGGATCGTGGGGCGCGGCGCCCTGGCGCTGCTGCTGGCCGTGGGCTTTATGGCCTACGCGCTTACGTTCGAGGCCAGGGTGGGCAAGCGCCCGCGCTCGCTGCTGGTGATCATCGGCATGATGGTCGCCACAGTGATCAGCGCGCGGCTGCTGCTGCCTTTCACGGGCACCTGGCCGTTCCTCTTCCCGCTGGCCACCGTAGCGATTGTGTTCGCCGTAGTCTTCAACGGGCGCATCAGCATGGCCGCCGCGCTGCTGATGAGCGTCGTGATCGCGGTGATGGAGCGTAACAGCCTGCCGCTTGGCGTCACAATGTTCGCCGGCTGCGTGGTGGCGGTGCTCGTCGCACGCAGTGCCGACAAGCTGCTCACCTTTATGCTGGCGGGCGTGGCGGTGGCGGCGGCGGTCTTTGTGGCCCAGGTGGCCTTCTGGCTGATCGACCAGCCCGACTTCGCGACGGCCGCGCTCTCCACGGTGCTCGTGCCGACGCTGCTCTTCTCCGGGGTGAACGGCGGGCTCTCGACGATTCTCTCGCTGGGGGTGTTCCACCTGGTAAGCCGCGCGGCCGGACAGGTGACGCCGCTCCAGCTGATGGAACTGGCCCACCCGTCGCGCCCGCTGCTGCGCAAGCTGATCCGCGAGGCGCCGGGCACCTACTACCACAGCGTGGCGGTGGGCAACCTGGCCGAGTCCGCCGCCGAGGCGATCAACGCCGACGCCCTGCTGCTGCGCGTGGCCGCCTAC
Organism: Chloroflexota bacterium; assembly: GCA_043752655.1. Lineage (GTDB taxonomy): Bacteria > Chloroflexota > Chloroflexia > Chloroflexales > Chloroflexaceae > OHK40. Next base: position 5,260 of record JAYUYB010000209.1, on the reverse strand, counting down.
TACCACGATATTGGCAAGACCATCCGGCCCTACTTCTTTACCGATAACCAGATGGGCCGCGAGAATGTCCACAACGACCTGGACCCGTTCACCAGCGCGCAGATCATTATCGACCATGTGCGCGAGGGTGTGAAGATGGCGCGCGCTGCCGGCCTGCCGCCCCAGATCGTCGAGTTTATCTCGACCCACCACGGCACCGGGCTGATCAAGCACTTTTATCAGCAGGCGCTCCAGGACGAGGACGGCGTGCGCGAGGCGGACTTTCGCTACCCTGGCCCGCGCCCCCAGACGCGCGAGCAGGCCGTGCTGATGCTGGCCGACTCGGTGGAGGCCACGGTGCGCTCGAAGGCCCAGAACGGCAAGCTGGCGCCATCGCGCCTGGACGAGGCGGGGCGCCAGGGCGGCGCGCAGACTCTGGACGAGCTTGTGCAGGCGATCATCGAGACCAGGGTGCGCGAGGGCGAACTCGATGAGGCTCCGCTGACCATGCACGAGCTTGCCCAGATCAAGCAGGCCTTCGTGGTGAGCCTCCAGTCGATCTACCACCCGCGTGTGGACTACGCGCCGGCCGTGGTGCGGTAGGCAACGGAAGACAAGGAGACACTGGACGGCACCTATAGGCGCTCCTTGTCTCCCCGCTCCTTGTCTCCTTGTCTTGTCCTAGCTCCCCAGCTTGAGCCCCGGCGCCACATCTAGCTCCCAGCCGCTCTGCACGCCAGCCTCGAAGCGGTAGAAGGCGGCGGCCGCCACCATGGCCGCGTTGTCGGTGCAGAGCGAGAGCGGCGGGTAGCGCACGGGCACGCTGGCGCGGCGCGTAAGCTCCTGGCGCAGGCGGGTGTTGGCGGCCACGCCACCCGCCAGCAGGATCTCCGAGACCCCGAAGCGCTGCGCGGCGGCGACTGCCTTTGTCACCAGCACATCCACCACCGACTCCTGGAAGGCGTGGGCGAGCTGGCTCACGAACTGCGCGTCGAGCGGCGGCAGCTCTGCTTTGGGGCCGGCCTGCGCTGCGCCCTGGGCCTTGCGCTTAGTTTGCGCTGTGGGGAGGCGAGCAGCAAGCTCGTGGCGCTCCTGGGCCTTGTGCAGCACGGCGGTCTTCAGGCCGCTAAACGAGAAGTCGAAGCTGTCGCGCAGCCAGGCGCGGGGCAGCGTGCTAGTGCCTACCACGCCTTCGGCGATGTGCTGGATGGCGGGACCGCCGGGGTAGCCGAGGCCAAGGATGCGGGCCACCTTGTCGAAGGCCTCGCCCACGGCGTCGTCGCGAGTCTGGCCGAGCAGCTCGTACTGGCCGTGGCCGCGCAGCAGCGCCAGCAGCGTGTGCCCGCCGCTCACCACCAGAGCCACAAGCGGGAACTCGGGCGGAGACACGGAGACAGGGAGACCGGGAGACAAGGAGCGCCTATCGGCATTGAGGAGCTGTCGTGCGGGCTCGTCGTCTCCTTGTCTCCTTGTCTCCCTGTCTCCCTGGCTGGCGCTCCCGAGCCAGTTAGCGTAGATATGCGCCTCCAGGTGGTTCACGCCCACGAAGGGGCGGCCCTGCTGCCAGGCGATGGCCTTGGCGGCGTTGAGCCCGGTGAGCAGGGCGCCGCTGAGGCCGGGGCCGTAGGTGGCGGCAACCGCGTCCACCTCGGCCCAGCCGCGCGGCAGCACGCTCAAGGCCTCCTCGATCACGGGCACAAGGCTGATGATATGCTGGCGCGAGGCGACCTCGGGCACCACGCCGCCGTAGCGCCGGTGCAGGTCCATCTGCGAGGCGACAACGTTGGCGAGCAGGTCGCGCCCGCCGCGAACCACGGCGGCGGCCGTCTCGTCGCACGAGGTCTCTAGCGCCAAGATCGTAAAGCTTTCGGGGAGCTGCGTCATGTCGGACAGTATAGCTCAGGATGGCCAGGGCGCCGTACAGCCGAGCCATCCGCACGCCGGGGCGCTGAAGCGCCCGGCTACGGGTGCGTAAAGGCCGCCTGCGCGGCCTCACCAGCCCGCGCAGGCGGCCTCATCAGCCCGCGCAGGCGGCCCTAGCCGCGGCTTCAGCCGCCAGGCACCGGGAGCGCCACCATCTAGACTACGAACGGCGCGAAACGTTTGGACCACGAAGGGCGCGAAAGGCGGCGAACGGCGCGAAGCCGGGCCTTGAGCAATACAACAAGCTTCCTGCCTACAGTGCGCTCAGCGCCGCCTGCATGCTGGCAAGATGGCGATGGGCGTGGGCGAGCGGATGATTCTCGATCCAGAACTGTGTGGTCACGGGCGCACCAGCGTGGAGCGAGTTGGGCGCGGCCAGGTCAAGCTGCTCGTCGCGCAGCCCACGGATCGCAGCCGCCGCAATGGCGCTGTTGCGCCGCAGCAGCTCGGCCGCCTCGCCCTGGCTCCTGCTCGCATGCGTGCTCGCGTGCTCGGCATTCCCCTGGTCGACCATCGGCCAGGTAACGCCCGTGAGCGCCGTGCCCGCCGCTAGCTGCTTGACGATCTCCGTCTCGGGGATGAGCGCGCTAGCGACGTGGTGCGCCAGCACACCCACGGTGCGGCCATCGTCGGCGCAGACAGTCTGCCACTCCGTGTCGGAAAGCCGCTCCGCAAAAGCGGCCAACGCGTGCGCGCCCTGCTCGACTCGTGTGGCGAGTGCCTCGGATCGTGTGCCCATGGGTCTTCCTCCTCATTCCTGTTATGTTCCCGCGTGCAACCACGAAAGGAGTGTAGCGCGCAGAGGCTTTGTTGCCATCGGGGCGCACACGGAGCTTTAGCCTGCGGCACACGGAGCTATACGTAGGAGCAGCTGCGGTCGGGCTGCGCGCAATCTGCAATCTGCAATCTGCAACCTTAGCCGGACGCAGCCCCTAAGCCTTGCATGATCGCCCAGGCAACAACATGCGCGCGCGTGCTCGCGCCGAGCTTCGCCATCACGTTGCCAACATGGGTTTCCACAGTGCGTTTGCTCACGACGAGCGCTGTGGCGATCTTCTGGTTAGATTTGCCCTGCGCGATCAGCGCCGCCACCGCACGCTCGCGCTCGGTGAGCCCGCCGAAGCGCTCGGCCTCCGTGCGCTGGGGCGTCGGCGGGAGCTCCTGCGGGAGCGATGCAAGCGCCGCCCGCAGAAACTGGTCGCGCAGCTCTGGCGCATCGATTGTCGCCGCGAGTGCGCCGATGAGCGCGCGTGCTGCCGCGAAGCTCTGTCGGGCTTCCTTGCGCCAGCCGAGCCGCTGCTGGCTCTGCCCAAACGCACGCAGGATCTGCCACAACAGCGGGCGCAGCCCCTGGGCCTCCGCAGCGTGTCGGGCCTCCTCCAGCACCTGCACCGCCGTGTCGGCGCGGCGCAGGGCCAGCAAGGCCGTGCCTTTGAGCTTCAGCGACGCGGGGATCGGCTGCCCGCGCATTGCACCTGGCGCAGACTCAATCAGCCGCTCCGTGATCCGCAGCGCCAGCTCGGGCGCGTCCTGCGCCAGCGCCAACTCGCCCCAGGCCAGGGTCATCCGACGCTCCGCCAAACTACGCGGGCGCTGGTCACGGGGCAGTGCTGCTGCAAGCGTTGCCTCAGCCTGTGCCAGATCGTGTTTCAGCAGATAGGCCAGCGCGAGCGAGTCGCTGATCTCGCCGATAAACACGTCCGAGCCGAGGGCGCGTGCCTGCGCCAGGCCAGTGCGCAAGTAGGTGATCGCCTGATCGGGCGCCAGCATCGCCACAAAGATCCGCCCCAGCGCCTTGTATGCCGCCACGCTCCACTGCCGATGCTCAATGCTCAGCGCGATCTGTAGCGCCGCTTGCGCATGCGTCAGCGCCGCGCCAAGCTCGCCGAAGACCTCGAACACCTGGGCGGCGGTATACTCCGCATAAGCTTGCCCGGCCGACCAGTCGAGCTGGCGCGCCAGGCCCAGCGCCTCCGCCAGGTCGCGGGCGCACGCCTCGAAAGAGCGGGGCGCACTCAGGATCGGGCCGCTGTTCGCCCCGCCTGAGAACATGGCGCGCGACGTCAAGGCGGAGGACAGGCCAGCGCTATTGCTAAGGCTGCGGTAGAGCTCGATGGCACGCCCAAACTGCTCCACCGAGCTCTGCATATCCCCGTACAGGCCGTTGGCCATGCCGAGCAGATCGAGCGTGTCGGCCATGCCTTGCCGGTCGGCCGCGGCCTCGAACAGCGCCAGCGCCTGCTCGTGCAGCCGCAGCCCCGCATCGGACTCCCCACTATTCACATACCAGTTCCCCAGCCGGTTCAGACTCTGCGCGAGCAAGCGCGGGGTATCAAGCGTCTGTGCCAGGTCACGCGCACCCTGGAACCAGCTGCCGCTCTGCTGGTAATCGCGGCCCGCCCAGAGCTGGCCAAGCTGGAGCATACTCTGCCACTGCGCCGCGCCATCGTGCGCGTCGTGCGCCAGCTGCAGGCCCTGCGCATAATCGGCCTGCGCATGCTCAAAGTCGCCCAGGATTTCGTAGGCATGGCCGCGTGCCAGGTACAGCGCCGCTGGCGGCAGCGTGGCAAGTGCGCGGGCAACGTCGAGCGCACGCGTGAACTGCTCGACTGCGGCCAGCGGCGCGCCCAGCGCTTGCGCGCGCTCACCCGCACGCCGTGCATACGCCAGTGCATGCTCCCAGCCTCCCGCTTCAAAATAGTGGTAGCTCAGATCCGCCACGTGCGCGTCGAGTGCCTCCGCATAGATCTGCTCGGTCGCCTCCGCGATGCGGCGGTGGAGCGCGGCGCGCTCGCGGGCCAGCAGCCCAGCATAGATCGCTTGGCGGGTGAGCGCGTGGCGGAACGCGAACTGCTCGGCCGACTCCTCCACCACCAGCTGCGCCGCGATCAGCTCCTTGAGCAGCGGCAGCAGCGCGTCTTCGTCGCGGTGCGCCAGGCGCGGCAGCAGCGCGAAGTCGAAGCGCCGTCCCACCACCGCTGCCAGGATCAGCAGCTGCCGTGCGTCCACGCTCAAGTGCGCTGCGCGCTGCGCCACGGCGTCGTTTAAGCTGCGCGGAATACGCAGCAGCGCCATCGGCTTGCGATCCCAGATGCCGTTGGCGTAAAAGATGTCGCCCGCCGCAATCAGCGACTTGAGCAGCTCCTCAATAAAGAACGGATTGCCTTCGGTCAGCGTATAGATCGCATCGAGTGTCTCGACGCCCACGGGGCGCGGGAGGGCAAAGATCGTGCGCAGCATCGCAGCGACCTCGTCGCGCGCTAAGGCCGCGAGGCGCAGCTCGTACGCGAGATGTTCACGCTCCAGCTGGGCCAGCCAGCCGCCAAGCTGTAGGCCAACCTCATCGCTGCGGTAGGTG
>JAYUYB010000208.1:0-4921 GCA_043752655.1 Chloroflexota bacterium | reverse complement strand
GGGCGAACTCCTGGGCGCCCTGGGGGCGTTGGGCCGGATCTTTGGCCAGGGCACGCAGGATCAGCGCCTCCAGGCCCACCGGGATGGCCGGGTTGAGGCGGCGGGGCGCGGGCGGGGGCTCGGTGACATGCTTCATAGCCACGGCTACGGCGCTGTCGCCGCTGAACGGCAACCTGCCCGTGAGCATCTCGAAGAGCACCACGCCGAGTGCGTACACGTCGGACTGGGGCGTGGCGGGGCGGCCCTGGGCCTGCTCGGGCGAGAGATAATCGACGGTGCCGAAGGCGACGCCCGTCTCCGTGAGCGCGGTGGAGAGGTGGCTCTTGGCCACGCCAAAGTCCGTGATGCGCGCCTGGCCATCGGGGGTGACGATGACGTTCTGGGGCTTGATGTCGCGGTGGACCATGCCGGCCCGGTGGGCGGCGTGGAGACCCCTGGCGATCTGCTCGGCGATGGCGACGCCCTGCTCGACTGGGAGCGGCGCCTCGCGGTTGATACGCGACTTGAGGTCGGTGCCCTCCACGAACTCCATCACGATATAGCTGATCTCGCCATCTTTGCCAACATCGTAGACATCGACGATATTGGGGTGCGAGAGCATGGCGGCCGCCTGGGCCTCGTGGCGGAAGCGCTCGATGAAGTCGGGGTCGTTGACGAAATGGCTGTGCGGGATCTTGATCGCGACGCGTCGGCTGAGGCGCAGATCGCGGCCGGCGTAGATGCGCGCCATGCCGCCTTCACCGATCTTGCGCTCCAGCTCGTAGCGGTCGTTGAGGACTTTCTGCTGCATGAGGCGGGCTCTGCTACTCCATCAAGACACGTACAGGCGCGGTAACTGGGGCGGCGGGGCTGCCATCGAGCACAGCCTCCAGCAGCGCCAGGTTTACCACGTCCTCATAGTTATATGCGAGCAAGGTGGCGAGGGCGGATTGATCGGCGTACATCTCGTAGCGATACCAGAGGCGTGGGGCGTCCCAGCCACTGATCCCGGCTGTCTCGCGGGCGATGCCGAGCACCTGCTCGACGATTTTGAGGCCGCCGCGCAGGCCACGCCTACGGCAGACATAGAGCAGGTCGCGGTGCGCGTACTCGGCCTTCAGGTCGGCCATGAGCCGCTTGCGGATCACCGGGAGATCAAAGCTGCTACCGTTGAAGGTGATGATCGTAGCGACGCCCGCGAGGCTCTGGTAGAGATTCAGGTCGCTCACACCGCCGCCCACAAGCTGGGTGGTGCCGGTGTCGGGGCGGTAGATGCCGATCACGCTGATGCTGCCGGCAAGGGTGGTCTCAATATCGAGGTAGGCGCGCATCGGCGGTTCGCTCCAGGGCCAGGCTCAGGCCGCTCCGCGCTCATTATGGCACGGCGTGTGTATGAGTGTCAATTTTGCACCGGCGCTGGACATGGCTGATGCAACGTCCGACCGCCGGGCGTTTTATCCGCAGATGACGCAGATTTCCGGCCTATTTTCGACCCCAACTGGCCTTGGCTCGGGACGTTGCATTCGCCCTGCGGCGCTGGATGGCATGCAGCGATACGTGCTCGGGCGCTGGCGGCCATCAACTTTGGGGTGTGCAGGGTGGCAACGCCCGCCTGCAAACAGGCCAAGCAGTGTAGGAGCGTGGTATAGTTCTACATTCGCTCGTACTTACCTTGGAGATCGCTCATGGCCGCGACCACCCCCCGGCGTGTTCTGCTGGACACAGATCCGGGCATCGACGACGCTCTCGCCATTCTGCTCGCCCTTGCCTCGCCCGAGATCGACCTCGTTGGCCTCAGCGTCGTCCACGGCAACTGCCCGCTCGTCGACGGTGTGATCAACGCCCTGGCCGTGCTGGAGCTCGGCGGTGCGCCCGCGCTGCCTGTCGCCAGCGGCTGCGACCGGCCACTGCTGCGGCCGCTCCACACCGCGCTCGAGACCCACGGCGACAAGGGCCTGGGCTACGCTACGCTCCCACGCGCCGCCGCCAAGCCCGTGGCCGAGCACGCCGTAGATCTGCTGATCCGTGAGATCATGGCGGCCCCCGGCGAGGTGACGCTTGTAGCTGTGGGGCCGCTCACCAATGTGGCCCTGGCGCTGCGCAAGGAGCCGCGCCTGGCCGGGGCGGTGCGCGAGTGCTTCTTTATGGGGGGCGCCCTGCGCGCCGATGGCAACACCACGCCGCTCGGCGAGTTCAACGTGTACGCCGACCCGCACGCCGCCCAGATCGTGCTGGAGAGCGGCATACCGATCACGATCATGCCCTGGGACGTCACCAAAGCTGTGCAGTTTACCCAGGTCCACGTCGATCAGCTGCTGGTGCGCGGCGGCCCGATCGCGGCCTTCATCGAGGCAGCGACGCGCTTCTACATCGAGTTTCACCTCAAGCAGTTCGGCTGGGCCGCCTGCTCGATCAATGACCCGGCCGCCCTCGCGCTGATCTGGTGGCCGGAGCTGGCGCAGACGCGCGAGCTGTATATGGCCGTGGAGACCACGAGCGAGCTGACGATGGGCAAGACGGTGGGCGACTTCAAGGGCATGCTGGGGCGGGCGCCGAATGTGCGCCTGGTGGAGCAGTTCGACGGGCCCGAGTTTGTGCGGCGCTTTGTGGAGCGGATGGAGGCGTTGATCGACAGGCTGGGGGAGGGCCATAGCCGATAGCCGATAGCCGATAGCCCGCACCGTCCACCGTCCATCGTCCACCGTCCACCGTCTAGCGCCCCAGGCGCGCCCGCACGGCGCCGATGAAGAAGCCGAGGGCCTCGACGCGCAGGGCGGCGCAGGTGGCGAAGTAGAGCAGCGCCCCGGCGCTGCCGGCCAGGGGCACGAGCAGTAGGGGCGGCAAGCCCGCGCCGAGGGTGGCGAGGCCGAGCACTGCACCGGCCATAAGGGCGCTGGCGAGCAGGCCCTTACCCGTGGCCTCGCCGAGCCGCAGCCCGCCGAGTGGCACCGCGCGCCGCAGCATGACGTAGGTGATCAGGGCGTGGCCGATCCACTGGGCCGAGTTGCCGAGCACCAGCGCCAGGAAGCCGAGGCGGGTGAAGAGCAGCAGCGGCAGGGCGACCAGGAGGTAGCAGAGGATGGCAGCGCCCTGGATCAGATTGGGCGTGAGGGTGTTCTTGCGGGCGTAGAAGGCGAAGAGCAGCAGCTGGTCGATGGCTGCGGCGGGCAGCCCCGGCAGGTAGCAGAGCAGGGCGAGGGCGGTGATCGCGGTGTCGTCGGCGGTGAAGAGGCCGCGCTGGAAGGCCAGCCCGGTGATCGGCCCCGCCAGCGCGGCCAGGCCCGCCGTGGCGGGCAGGATGAGCAGCAGCACTACCTTGAGCCCCATAGCCAGCGTCGCGCGGAAGCTTGCCTCGTCGGCGCTGGCGCTCTGGCGCGAGAGCGTGGGCAGCACGGCCAGCGCCACAGCGGAGGCCACAAGCCCGAGCGGGAACTGGATCAGGGTGGTGGCGTAGCGCATGGTGCCGAGGGCCGCCGGGAAGCCCGAGGCAAGTCGCCGGTCGATCAGGGTGCCTATAATCGAGAAGCCGATCCCCAGCGCCACCGGCCCGTAGAGCCGCATGATCCTGCGCACCGCCGGGTGTGCGCCGCTCAGCCCACCGCGCAGCCGCGCCCCGCGCAGCCCTGGCAGCTGGAGCGCAACCTGGCCAAGCGCACCGAGCAGGGCGCCAACCGCGAGGCTGGTGACGCCGAGCTGTGCGTGAAGCAGCACCACCCCCAGCACCATCCCCAGGTTGAAGACCACCATCACGAAAGCGGGCAGCAGGAAACGCCGCTGCGCGTGGAGCACCGCCGTGGCCAGACCAGAGATGCCCATCAGCAGCACGGCAGGCATCAGCAGGCGCATCAGGGGCGTGGCGATGGTGCGCAGCTCGGCCTGAGCTGGCTGAGTAAGCAGTGCCACCAGTGCGGGCGCCTGCCAGACGGCGAGCGCCGTAAGCGCGGTGAGCGCAGCCAGGGCGATGGTGAGGACACCGGAGACGATGCGCCAGAACTCGTCGGGTTCGCCCTCGGCGTACTCGGAGAAGACAGGCACCAGGGCGGCGCTCACCGCACCGGCGATCAGCAGATCGTAGACCGTGCTGGGCACCGTCCAGGCGATCTGGAAGGCGTCCACCTGCACACCGCGCCCAAAGTAGTAGGCGATAATCGGCTCGCGCACGAAGCCCACGACGCGGCTGAGCACACCGCCGAGCGCGATCAGCAGGGCGGCGGCGGCCATGCTGGGCAGGGGGCGTGAGCCTTCAGTGGGCAACGCTTCGCTCATAGATTGACAAGGAGACAAGGAGACAAGGAGACAAGGAGACAAGGAGACACCTGAAGCCGTCGTCACCCGGTCACCCGGTCACCTGGTCACCCTGTCACATTCAGGTGTCACCCTGTCACGCTCACTCGCCGCCCGCCGAGGAGAGCGCCTCGCCCTTAAACTGGCTGACGATCTTGTGCAGGGCCTTGGGCTCGACGGCGAAGGTAGCGGGGTCGCGCAGATCGACAACTACAGTAGAGTCGATCGCGTAGCGCAGCACAGCGTCGGCGCTCAGATCCTTGGCAAAGCCGGCGAGCTCTAGCATCCGGCTGCGGTCCATGTCGGTGCGCACGTAGTCGCGCAGGGCGCGGGTGTAGTCGTCGAGGCTGGTGAGCTGCTCGAAGAGGCCGCGCTCGCGGACACGGTTGAAGATCGCCACGAGCACGAGCTGCTGGCGCTGGTTGCGCCCGAAATCGCTGTCGGCGTGGCGCGTGCGAGCGTAGATTAGGGCGCGCTCGCCACTTAGCAGCTGCGGGCCGCTGCGAAAGCGCACCTCGATGGTGTTGTAGTCCTGGGTAGGATAGACCGGGTCGTAGATCGCCTCGGGCACATTCACGCTCACGCCGCCCAGCTGGTCGATCAGCGTCTCGAAGCCTTGGAAGTTGATCAGCACGAAGTGATCGACATCCACACCCAC
>JAYUYB010000207.1:0-11516 GCA_043752655.1 Chloroflexota bacterium | reverse complement strand
CATGCAGCTCAAAGCCACACACACGACACACAAACCGGCCACGGGAACGGCGGTTGTTGCGGGCGACATACCCGCAGCAGCTACAGGTCTGCGAGGTGTGCCGAGGGTCAACCCCGGCCACCGTACAACCCCGTTCCTCGGCTTTGTACGCGACAAATCCCTTGATCTGCGCGAACGACCAGCTATGCACCTTGCGGCTTGTGCGGGTGTGCTGCTTGATCTTCGACCGCTTCCGGATGGCGGTCAGGTTCTCCAGCACAATCGTTGCGCCGGGGGAAGCTGATCGCACAATCTGCTTGGAGAGGACATGATCACAATCCCGGCGAAAGCGCGCCTGCTTGCCCTTCACCTTCCGCAGACGCCGCTTAGCGCTTTTGCTGCCTTTGCGCTGGAGTTGTCGCTTGAGGTAGAACCGCCGCCCTTCAACCGCCTTCCACGCGGGCTTGCCCAGGAAGCGGTTATTGCTCGTGACGGCGGGCTGCGCGATACCCAGGTCTACACCCACCACCTCGTCGGTCGGCTCCACATCGGGCGCAGGCACGGTGACGACGACATGCAGCCACCAGACACCATCCCGGTTGATCAGGTCGGCGGTATCAACGGGGTATCCCGCGTAGTGCGCGTAGTAGGCAGGTATGGCAAAGCGCAGCGTCTGCCGCCCGCTGGTCGTAGACATGCGCACCGTCTGACGTTCCCAGTCCACCTTATAGGTATGCAGGTTGTAGCGTGGCGGGCAGGCGTCCGACTGCGGGATTCCGACCTTATGCCCGGCCCTCTGCAAGGTGAGGGCGCTCTTGATCGCTTCAGTTGCCTTGACCCGCGCCTGGATCAGCAGATCCGAGACGAGCGCAGGGTAGGCCGCCTGCGTCGGGTAGTACGTCGCATGATGCAGATCCACCCCGTTGGTGATCTTCTGCTCCCATCCTACCCGGCAGACGGCATGAAAGGCTGCCGTGAACAGGCGGCTGGTTTCCGCCAACAGCTCGGCCTGTGCCGGGGAGGGGATGAGCTTCAGGCGAAGGGTTCGTTGCATAGCACATATATTCTGCCATAGACGCGGCATGCTTGCAAGAAACTGGCTGCCCGGCGCTTCCCCTGCCGCCTAAAGGCGGACAGTCCCCGCGCCGTGGCGTTGTAGTACATGCCACAAACGAGGAGTCTCTTTATGGAAGACAACCTGATCGCCGCGCTTGCGGCCTACATCCCCCGTGACCGCGCGGCCCAGCTGCTGGCCGGCGCGCCCCTGGCCCGCGAGGGCGCCGCGCTGATCGCGGACATCGCGGGCTTTACGCCGCTTGCCGAGGCCCTGGCTGAGCCCCGCGCGCGGCGCCGAAGAGCTTACCCGTGCGCTGAATAGCGTGTTCGCGCCGCTGATCGCCGAGCTCCACGCCTACGGCGGCAGCGTGGTGAAGTTCGGCGGCGACGCCCTGATCATCTGGTTTCCGCGCGCGGCGCGCGCCCGCCGCGCCAGCGTGCTGCGCCGCGCCAGCGCCGCCGCCCTCGCCATGCAGGCGGCCATCGCACGCCACGGGCGCGTGCAGACCGACGCCGGTGCCTTCACGCTTTCTATGAAGCTGGGCCTAGCCTACGGCCCCGTGCTGCGCACCCGCCTGGGCGACCCGGCGCGCGGCTTCGAGGATGTGATCGGCGGGCGCACGCTGGACCGTATGGCCGAGGCGGAGCACCACGCCAGCCCCGGCGAGCTGCTGGTGGACCCCGAGGGCCTGCCCGAGCTCGCCGCGCTGGCGGAGCTTGGCGAGCTGCGCGACGGCTTTGTGGTGGTGCGCGGGCTGCGGAGGCTGTGCGGCGCGGCCCGGCGGGGGCGCCGGCATGGCCAGCGCTTGCGGCGGGGGCGAGCGAGGCGCTGCGGCCCTACCTGCCCGCAGAGGTGTTTGCGGCGCTGCGCGACGGGCGGGCGCAGCCGGCCGAGCTGCGGCCCGTGGTGAGCATCTTCGTGCAGTTCACGGGCATCAGCTACGAGGCGGGCGCAGTGGCCGAGGCGCAGCTGGCCCGCTGCGCCTCGGCGGCGCAGCGGGCGGCGGCCCGCTACGGCGGCCGGGTGAACCGGCTGATCACCGGCGACAAAGGCAGCGTGCTGCACCTGATCTTCGGCGCACCGCAGGCCCTGGAGGATCTGGAGCGGCACGCGGCGCTCTGCGTCCTCATCGCAGGCCCCCAGCGCAAGCCGCTGGAGCACATCGTCGGCGCAGACCGCACCGTCCACCGTCCACCGTCCACCGCCTACCGTCCACCGCGCCGCACAGCAAAGCCGCCCGCGAGTCCAAGCAGCGCAAGCAGCAGTAGCGGTAGCGCAGCTGCGTCCGGCGCCCCGGTGGCCGGGAGCCTGGTTGGCGTGGTTGGCGTGGTCGGCGCAGGCGTGGCGCTGCCGTCGCCGGCTACGATCATCACGCGGATCTCGATCTCGCTGGTGGGGTTGCCCTGGGTGATCACGGGGTAGCTCTGGGTGCTCGTAAAGAGCAGCTGGTCGCCGTCCTTGATCTGGACGCGCACCGCGTAGCGGCCCGTGTCCACGATCATGGCCGGGTCGTAGCTCAGGCTGAAGGCGTAGGGCGGGCCGCTGGCACCGTCGATCACCTGCTCGGCCAGCACCGTGGCCGCCGCATCGGCGCGCGAGACATCCTGCAGCTGCACGTTTACCTGGGCCGTGGGCGGCAGCGCGATGCGCTCCAGGTAGATCACGGTGCCCGTCACGGCGGCGGCGCCTTGCGCACCGGCGAGCGCAGGCAGGGCCAGCAAGCCGAGCAGGAGCAACGAGGCAACAAAACGGTAGCGCATAAGCACTATCCTCTCCTTATTAGCGGCGCCCTCGACTAAAAAGAGCGCCCGACATTCCAGAACTATACCCCATTCACAGCTATTGGTGGCTCCTTGACGAATTCGTAAGCGGCAGACAGTTGCCGATGCTACTTCCGCACACTATAATAGGGGACGGCGTGCGGAGACGTGACGCCTGTGCGCGCATGTCGTTTGCCTCTCCCGCATGGCCTCCCTAGAGGTGTAGCATGGGTCTGATCAAGAAGGTTGGCACGAAGGCGCTGGTTGCTCCCTCGCCCGAGGAGAGCACGCGCCAGATGCCCGCGCCCCCCGATGAGGGCACCCGCACCATCCCCGCCCCCTCGCCCCCGCCCCCGCCCGACCCCGGCGACACCCGGCGCGGCCTCACGCTCCCGCCCGACCCCGGCGACACTCGGCGCGGCCTCACGCCCCCCACCAACGACTCCGACCCCGACGAGGGCCGCCGCATCGCTACGATCCAGACCCTGGTGGCCGGCAGGGTGCTCCAAAACCGCTACCAGATCGAGGAGCCGATCGGCATCGGCGGCATGAGCGTGGTCTACCGCGGCCGCGACTTGCGCTTCAAGGATGTGGTGCGCTACTGCGCGATCAAAGAGATGGCCCAGAGCGCCCCAGACTCCAACACGCGCCTGCTCAACCTCAAAAACTTCGAGCGCGAGGCCGGCCTGCTCGCCACGCTCCAGCACCCCGCCATCCCCAAGGTCTACGACTTTTTCGAGGAGGCTGGCCGCATCTATCTGGTGATGGAGCTAGTGGCCGGCAGCGACCTTGAGACGGTGCTAGAGCTGGCCCACAAGCCGCTGGACGAAGCCCGCGTGGGCCGCTGGGCTGTGCAGATCTGCGACGTGCTCCACTACTTGCATAACCACACCCCGGCGACAATCGTCTTCCGCGATATGAAGCCCTCCAACGTGATGGTGGTTGGCGATGATCGCATCGTGCTGATCGACTTCGGCATCGCTCGCAACCTCAACCGCACCGATCGCAAAGGTACGATGATCGGCACCGAGGGCTACTCGCCCCCCGAGCAGTACCGCGGCGTCGCCGAGCCTGTGGGCGACCTCTACGCCCTCGGCGCCACTATGCACCACCTGCTCACCAACACCGACCCGCGCCTGGAGACGCCCTTCACGTTCCAGGAGCGCCCGGTGCGCCAGGTTAACCCCGCCGTCTCCCAGGAGATGGAGGCGGTGATCGTCAAGGCGCTCGAGTACGACATGGCCGAGCGCTGGGGCTCTGCCGAAGAGCTGCGCAGCGCTCTGCTCGCCATCCCCGGGGTCGGCGTTGGCACAATGGCCCCCGCCACGCCCGCCGCGCCCGCCGTGGTGAAGGGCAAGGGTAGCCAGAGCACCGAGCTGGTCTGGAGCTTTAAGTGCGAGGACGAGATCCGCTCCTCGCCCTGTGTCTCCGGCGGCATGCTGTTTGTGGGCTGCTACGACACCAACCTCTACGCCCTGGACGCAACGCGCGGCGAGTTTCGCTGGAAGTACGCAACTGAGGGCGGCATCAGCTCCTCGCCCGCCGTCTGGCAGGATTATGTCTTTGTTGGCTCCGAGGACGGCGCGCTCTACGGCCTGGATATGCGCCGGGGCAGCCTGCGCTGGACGTTCAAGATCGGCAAGCCCGTGCGCTCCTCGCCGCGCGTGGAGGACCGCGTGATCTTTGTGGGCGCCGACGATCAGCATATCTACGCGATCGATGGCATGCGCGGCACGGTGATCTGGAAGTACCGCACCTGGAACCCCATCCGCTCCTCGGCCTGCATCAACGGCCAGCAGATCTTCATTGGCGGCGACGATGGGCACGTCTACTGCCTCGACACCCGCACCGGCACCGTAAAGTGGAAGCAGCGCACCCAGCAGCCAGTGCGCTCCTCGCCCGCCGTGGGCGAGGGTCTGGTCTACGTCGGCTCGCTGGATCAGAACTTCTACGCCCTGGACGCGGAGGGCGGCTGGCCTGCCTGGCGCTTCCGCACCGGCCATTACGTGAACAGCTCGCCCGCCGTGGTGGGCAGCCGCGTGTTTGTGGGCGGCGTGGACGGCGTGATGTACGCCCTGGACGCCAAGACGGGCCGTTTGGTCTGGAAGCACGAGACCGGCAGCCAGATCACGTCGTCGCCGCGCGTGGAGGGCGGCCGGGTCTACTTTGGCGCCGTGGACGGCAATGTCTACTGCCTGGACGCGAGCCAGGGCACGCTGCTCTGGAAGCACGCCACCGGCGCCGCCGTCGTCTCCTCGCCCGCCGTGGTGGAAGGCGTCGTCTACATCGGCTCGCTCGATCACACTGTGTACGCGCTTAAGGCGTAGCCGCGCCCGCCCCCGCCAGGAAGAGACTATGTCGTTTTTTCGCAGATTGTTCCGCGCCGACGCCGCCGACCCGCCCCGCGAGCCGGTGGCCGAGCGCCCCGCCGAGCCGCCGCCCGCACCTGAGCCTCAGGGCGACGAGGCCTCCTGGTGGGCGAGCAGCAGCGCCGAGCCCGACACGGTGCCGCCAAAGCGCCAGACCGCCGAGCTTGCCCACGCAGGCGAAGGCGCCGCGCCGTTGACGCCAGACGACGCGACCCCGCCTGAGCTGCCCCAGGCCGTGCCCGACGACTCTGAGACGCCCACCGCACCGCAGAGCGCGATCAGTGCGGAGCAGGCGCGCGCCTACCTCGCGGCGCAGGCGGCTGAGGAGCACAGCCAAGACGCTGGCGATACGCCCCCGGACGGCACGCCGCTGCTTCAGGACGACGAGCGTGACGGCACGCGCAAGCTTCCGCTCGACAGCGCGCCCGCCGTGAGCGCCCACCGCTCCGCCCAGGGGCTGGCCGCCATGGCCGCGCGCGACATCGGGCGCGTGCGTGAGGTGAACCAGGACAGCGTGCTCGCGCTGCTCACCACGCTGCCGCGCGCCGGCGGCGACGTGACGATCGGCCTCTTTATTGTGGCCGACGGCATGGGCGGCCACCAGGGCGGCGAGGTGGCCAGCCGCCTGGCGGTGCGCACCATTGTGTACCAGGTGCTCAGCCAGCTGGTGATGCCCGCGCTCGACGAGAGCATGACCGAGGCGCTCCAGCCGCTGATGATCTCGGCGGTGCAGGCCGCCAACGAGGCGATCTGGGACTCGGCCCAGCTGCTCGGCACCGACATGGGCACCACGTGCACCGCCGCGCTGCTCGTAGGCAACGGGCTCTACATCGCCCACGTGGGCGACAGCCGGGCCTACCTGCTTGAGCCAGGCGGCCTGCGCCAGCTCACCGCCGATCACTCCACGGTTGGGCGGCTGATCCAGCTTGGCCAGCTGGACCCGAGCGAGGCCCGCGAGCACCCGCTGCGCAACCAGCTCTACCGCACCGTGGGCCAGCAGCCCCAGGTGATGGTGGACTTTGTCTACCAGCTGGTGGGCCAGAGCTCACAGCTGCTGCTCTGCTCCGACGGCCTGTGGGGCCTGATCGACGAGCCAATGCTGGAGCAGGCGCTCGCCCGCAGCCCATGGCCCCAGGACGCCTGCAACGAGCTGATCGCCCTGGCTAACCTGGCCGGCGGCGACGACAATATTTCGGCCGTCGTGGTGGCGCTGCCAATCGCAGAGAGGTGACCGATGGCCCCAGGCATTCAGCTCCGCTCCACCCTTAGCCGCAACGTGCTCCCCGAAAGCAGCGAGCCACAGCTGTTGTATGTGCTGCTGGAGCTGGCCGCCCAGGGCGTTCCCACCACGCTGCCCAAGCTGCCGCTAAACCTGTGCCTCGTGATCGATCGCAGCTCCTCGATGCGCGGCGAGCGGCTTCAGCAGGTGAAGGACGGGGCCGCCCGGATCGTGGACATGCTCGGCGACGACGACTATTTTGCGCTTGTCACCTTCAACGACCGCGCCGAGGTGGTGGTTGGGGCGCAGCGCGCGCGCAACAAGGGCGACCTCAAGCGCATGATCGGCATGGTCGAGGCGGCAGGCGGCACCGAGATGGCCACCGGCATGGCCCTGGCGCTCCAGGAGATCCAGAAGCCCATGCTCTCACGCGGGGTCAGCCGCATCCTGCTGCTTACCGACGGGCGCACCTACGGCGACGAGGGCCGCTGCGTGGAGATCGCGCGGCGCGGCCAGGGGCGCGGGATCGGGCTTACGGCGCTTGGCATCGGCGGCGAGTGGAACGAGGATCTGATGGAGACCATGGCCGCCCGCGAGGGCAGCCGCACCCAGTACATCACCTCGGCGCCGGAGATCACGCAGATCTTCACCGACGAGGTGAAGCGCATGTCGTCGATCTTCGCCCAGGACGTGAGCCTGAAGGCCGAGCTGCGCCCCAGCGCGATGCTGCGCTCGCTCGACCGGGTGCGCCCGTTTATCGCCACGGTGCCCGCCAGCGAGGAGCAGGAGTTAGTTTGGGCCGCCAGCCTGGGCGACTGGCCCGGCACCGATGCTCAGGCCTTTCTGCTGGAGGTGGTGGTGCCGCCGCTGGGCGTGGGCGACCACCCGCTGCTGCGCCTGACGCTGCGCTACAGCCTGCCCGGCATGAACCTGATGAACCAGCAGGGCGATCTGGTGCTGCGCCTCGGCGTGCGCGCCGCCGCGAGCGTGGGCTACGAGGTGGACGCCACGGTGAAGCACTGGCTGGAGCGGCTGGTTGCCTACAGGCTACAGGCCGGGGCATGGCAGAGCATGGAGCAGGGCCAGGTGGAGGAGGCCACGCGCCGCCTGCAGATGGCCGGCACGCGCCTGTTCGAGGCCGGCGAGGTGGATCTGGCGCGCACCGTGCAGGAGGAGGCCACGCGCCTGCTGCGCTCGGGCCAGACCAGCGCCGAGGGCCGTAAGCGCATCAAGTACGGCACCCGTGGCCTGATGGGGCGCGGCGAGGGCCAGGAGCGGGAAGCTTAGAAACGTAGAACGTAGAGCGTAGAACGCTAGCAACCCCACCGCATGTCATGCTGAGCGGAGCGAGGCATCTAGCCCAGTCCAGGGAAAGACCCTTCGCTCCGCTCAGGGTGACAATAATCCGCTCTGCTGCTTGCGCGAGGAGATTGACCCATGCAACTATGTACCAACTGCACCGCGAAGCAGCTCGATGGGGCGATCTTCTGCTCGGAGTGTGGGGCCAGCATGATTGCCTCCACCAGCCGCCACGAGACGACTGCATCCCTCAACAAGGGCGCCTCCGCTGGCGGCCCCTCGGCGGTGGAGGAGTCGATGCCCCTGGTGGTGAACGCCCCTGGCGCCACTGCCCCCACGCTCGCCCTGGTGGTGATCAATAGCGGCCGGCGCATCGTGCTCAACCCCGCCGACGACCTACTCGTGGGCCGCAAGGACAACCAGCGCGGTATCTATCCCGACGTGGATCTCGGCCTGGACGGCGGCTACGACTCGGGCGTCTCGCGGCGCCACGCCATCATCTCCGCCCAGAATGGCGGCTTTGTTTTGGAAGATCTCGCCAGCGCAAACGGCACCTTTGTGAACGGGCAGCGGCTTCAGGCCGAGGCGCCCACGCCCATTCGTCACGGCGATGAGCTCAAGTTCGGCACGCTGATCCTACGCTTCGAGATCGGATAGGAGTATTTAACCGTGGCAAAAACTGTCGTTCTACACCTTACCGGCGAGGACCCTGTGCTGGCCGAGATCGACCAGGAGCCCCAGCCCAGCGACGCATTTTTGCGCGTGTCGAATATGCGCAAGCGCGATGGCAAGCCCGTGGCCTACCTGGCCGCTGGCGTGCAGGCCGTGATCTACCCCTGGCACCGCATCACCTTCATCGAGCTTATGCCCAGCGAGGAGGAGCGCAGCTCGGTGGTGGACTTCTTCCGCACGTAGCGGAGGCGCCATGGCCCTATTCGAGCTGCTCCCGGCGGACCCTCGCCTGTTCTACCGGCGCGGCGACCCCAACGACGCGCGCCTGGGCGAACTGGTGGCGCACGATCAGGCCGCATACGAGCGCGCCACGGTGGTGCTGCTCGGCTTCCCAAGCGACGAGGGCGTGCGCCGCAATGGGGGCCGCCCCGGCGCCGCAGAGGCGCCCGCCGCGATCCGCCGCTGCCTCTACCGCCTGGGCGTGGCCGGCCTGGATGGGCTAGCCATGTTGGATCTTGGCGATACCGCGCCCGGCCCCGACCTGGAGACGAGCCACGCGCGCCACCGCGCCACGGTGCGCCAGCTCATCGCCGACGGCAAGCGCCTAATTACGCTCGGGGGCGGCAACGACGTAGCCTACCCCGATGTGGCCGGTCTCGCCGACGCCGCCGCGCCTGTGCTTGCGATCAACGTGGACGCCCACTACGATGTGCGCGTCGACACGCCGCCCAACAGCGGCACGCCCTACCGCCAGCTGATCGAGCATGGCCACCTCGCGCCCGAGCGGCTCTGCATCCTGGGCAGCCAGCCCTTCGCCAACTCGCCTGTCTACACGGCGTTTCTGGAGCAGCGCGGCGTGCGCCACATCTCGCTGCGCGAGGCGCGGCTGCGCGGGCTGGCGGCCACGGCGCGCGGGCTGCTGCACGACAACCTGGGCGGCGCGCTGTTCTGGGGGCTCGACATGGACGTGGTGAGCGCGGCGGAGGCGCCCGGCGTGAGCGCGCCGAACCCGCTCGGCATGAGCGGCGCCGAGCTGTGCGAGCTTTGCGAGCTGGCGGGCAGCGACCCGCGCACACGCCTCGTGGAGATCAGCGAGCTCAACCCGGCCTTCGACATCGACCAGCGCACGGCGCGGCTGGCGGCTGTGGCGCTCTGGCATGTGCTTGTGGGGTGGGCAGGACAGAGCTAGTGTCCGCAGATTACGCAGATGACGCAGATGCGGAGCTGCAATCTGCAAGCTGCAATCGCATCAGGAGCGCGTAATGCTTGAGTTCCCTGGGCACAGCGGGCAGGCGGCGCGGCTGGAGCGCAGCACCCTGTTTGTGCCCGCCTCGCGCTGGGCTATGATCGAGAAGGCGGCAGGCAGCGCCGCCGACGCCGTGTGCATCGATCTGGAGGACGCTGTGGCGCCCGCCGAGAAGGAGGCGGCGCGGGCGAATGTGGTGCGGGCCTTCCGCGAGCTGAACTTCGGGCCGCGCCTGCGCATGTTTCGCATCAACGGGCTCGACACGCAGTTCGCCTACCGCGACCTGATCGAGGTGGTGGAGGCCGTGGGCACGGCGCTCGATCTGGTGATGGTGCCGAAGGTGAATGGGCCGGAGGATGTGGCCTTCGTGGCCACGCTGCTGAGCCAGGTCGAGCTGGCGCGCGGGATTGTGCGGCCGATCGCGATCGAGGCCCAGATCGAGACGGCGCGTGGCTTCCTGTACGCCCGCGAGATCGCGGCGGCCTCGCCGCGCCTAGAGACGCTGATCTACGGCCCTGGCGACTACGCGGCCTCGCTGCGCGCGCCCCTGGCCAACATCGGCGAGCGCGACGAGCACGACGAGCTCTACGGCGGCCACCGCTGGCACGCCGTGATGCATACGATCGTGGCGGCGGCGCGCGCCAACGGCCTGCGCTGCCTCGACGGCCCGTTCGCCGGGCTCAAGGCCCCCGAGGAGCTGGAGCGCGCCAGCCGCGTGGCCCGCGCGCTCGGCTTCGACGGCAAGCAGTGCATCCACCCAGCCCAGCTAGAGACGGTGAACCGCGTCTTCTCGCCACCCGCCGCCGAGGTGGCCTGGGCCGAGGCGGTGCTGCGCGCCTACGCCGCCGCCGTGGCCCAGGGGCGCGGCGCCGTGAGCCTCGACGGCAAGATGATCGACGCCGCAAACATCCGCGTGGCCCAGGTGATCGTGGAGCAGCAGCGGCGCATTCAGGGGCGGCAGTAAGCTGCTGCCCGAGTTTTCATCCGCAGATTACGCAGATGACGCAGATTGCCGCTCACTTGGGCCGGGCTTGAGCAGGCGCACCTCGATCTGGCCGTTTGCGCGGCGGGTCTCGTAGCGAGCCTGGGGCGTGGTGGCCGGGCCGTGGACAACGCTGCCGTCACGCATGTCGAAGACTGAGTGGTGCCACGGGCACTCCACGCAGTGCCCGCTAATCGTGCCATCCTCCAGCGGGCCACCCGCATGCGAGCAGAAGGCGCCGATGGCGTACACACGCTCCACGTCGCGATAGACCATGACCGCGTCATCGCTGATCAGCACGCGGCGCGCCTCGCCCTCGGCCAGCTCCGAGTCGCTCAGCACCGCGATCCAGCCCTCGCCATGGCCCGGCTCCTCGTTGAAGTTCACGCCCACGCGCCGCCGGAAAACCATGTCGCCGCCGATCCAGGCCGAGCCGCCGCTTAGCGCTGTGGCCGTGAGCGAGAGCAGCACGCCAAGGCCGCGCTTGTCGCCGCGCCGCGCCGCCAGCGAGAGCAGGAACAGACTGAGCGCCGCGCCGTTGAGCATCCCGTGCAGCCCAGCCTCGGCGGCGGCATCCTCTCGGATGGCCGAGTAGTCGGCGATGCCGGTTATGGCGGCGGGAACCGCGCCGACCACGCCGAGCGTGATCAGGGCGTCGGCGGCCCAGGCGGCGTTGCGCGAGCCGCTGGCAACGGCGATCAGGTCGAAGAGCGCCGCCGCAGACCATGAACCCACCGGGATTTGCACCAGGACGGCGTGCAGCGAGTGGCCCAGCCAGGTGCCGTGGAGCAGATCAGCGAGCGTGCGGGTGGCCTCACCGCCGCCAAGCACCATGTTATGGATAGCGACCGACACCTGCTGCGCCGCCTGATTGTAGCCGGGGACGGCTTTAAGCAGCTGCTCGAGGTTCGCGCCGAGATGGGGCGCGACGGG
>JAYUYB010000206.1:0-1866 GCA_043752655.1 Chloroflexota bacterium | reverse complement strand
GCTGGGCCCAGCGCTCCTCGGTGGCCTTCGGCAACGTCGATGGCGACGCCGACCAGGAGATCTTTGTCGGCACCAACGCCGGCAAGGTCTACGGCTTTAACCAGGATGGCAGCCCCCTGCCCGGCTGGCCCGTCAACGTGATCGGCGCTGTGGCCTCCGCCCCTGCCATCGGCGACATCACCGGCGACGGTGTGGCCGAGGTGGTGATCACAGCAGGCGGCCTGGTGAATGGCGGCGACCTGACCGGCGGCATCTGGGCCTTTCGCCCCAACGGGCAGCTGCTCTGGCGCAAGGTGACGATGACCATTGGCTCCACCGGCAAGCCCGGCGGCATCTTCGCCTCGCCCGTGCTCGTCGACCTGAACGGCGACGGCACGCTCGATGTGCTCACCGCCTCGTACGACCAGAATGTCTACGCCATCAAGGGCGACGGCAGCTCTGTCTTCCCTGGCGCCCTGCCCGCGAAGGTCGGCAACCGCAACGATGCCCTGATCTGGCTCGGCGACGGCAGCTGGGCGACGCCCGCCGTGGGCGATGTGGACGGCGACGGCGTGGTGGATATTGTCGTCACCTCGGCCACCAACATCGACGCGCGCTTTAGCTACATCTACCCCGGCTGGAGCGACCAGAACGTGGCGAACGCGTGCAGCAAGGTGCCCCAGGACCTCAACGCGATCAATCGCAGCCAGAAGCGCGCGTGCGGCATGGTGGCCGTCTTCAGCAACAGCGGGCAGCTCAAGTCCGGCTGGCCCCAGTTTATCCCTGGCCACACCTACGACGCCTCGCCCGCCCTCGCCAACCTGGACGCCGACCCGCAGCTGGAGATCGTCACTGGCAACGGCTGGGACCCCGGCTTCGGTGATGCGAGCCAGCCTTTCTACCTGACGGCCTGGAACCACGATGGCTCGATCTTCAAGCGCTACAACATCGACGCCGTGATCTTCGAGTCCGGCCCCGCTATCGGCGACATCACCGGCGACGGCAAGCCCGAGATTGTGGTGGGCACGAACCCCTTTACGGGGGTGAATCGCGCCAACACCAACAAGATATTCGCGTTTGACAGCAACCTCAACCTGCTCCCCGGCTTCCCGGTGGAAGCGCGTGACGCGCAGTTTAACCAGATCGCCTCGCCCGGCGTACTCTCACTGGCCGACATCAACGACGATGGCGCCGCCGACATTGTGTTCGGCACCACCTGGGATGTGCGCGCGATCAATGGCAGCGGCCAGTATCTCAACAGCAACCTGAGCCTGCACGGCACTGGCCCCTTCAGCGGCCAGCCCGTTATCGGCAACATCGACAGCGACTCGGGCCTTGAGCTCGTCTTCGCCGCCGCGCGCGGCACCAGCCCCGGCGTGATCCACAAGTTCGACCTGAGCGTGAGCGCCACGTCCGGCGAGCTGCCCTGGGCGCAGTTCCACGCCAACCAGTACCACACCGGCCTCTTCGCGCCGCCCGACCTGCGCGTAAGCGCCTCGCTGGGCGCGATCACGGCGGGCCAGGATCGCCGCTTCGCCCTGCCCATCAGCGACACTGTGGGCGGCACGCTAACCTGGAGCGCCACGGCCTCCGCGAGCTGGATCAAGCTAGACCCCAGCTCTGGCAAAGCGGGCGGGGATGCCCTGGGCGTCACGCTCGACGGGGGCGCGCCCTTCAGCGACGGCGTGGCTACGGGCACAATCACAATCAGCTCGGGCAGCATCGTGAAGAGCGTCGAGGTGCGCCTGCTCAAGGTCGACCAGATCCGCGCCACGGTCTACCTGCCGCTTACGCGCTAGCTGCGGTTTGACCGTAGACGATAGACGGTACCACTCCCGCCCCTCGCGCCCCATGCGCGAGGGGCTTTGTTATAATGGTCAGCTGGTA
>JAYUYB010000205.1:0-11527 GCA_043752655.1 Chloroflexota bacterium | reverse complement strand
CCCCCCCCGAGAGTCTCACCATCGACCGCCGCTACCTTAAGCCGCCCACGGCGTAGTAGACAAGGAGACCGGGAGACTGGGAGACCGCAAGAAACCTAATCGCCCAGAACATCGCTCCTTGTCTCCTTGTCTCCTTGTCTCCTTGTCTCCTTGTCTCCTTATCTCCTTATCTCCTTGTCTCCTGGTCACTTTATGCAGCTCTTCCCCCCCGACGCCCTCGCCGCCCTTGCGACGCCCGGTGTGGGCGAGCGTTGGGCGGCAGTGCAGGAGCGGCTGCACCCTGCGCTGGCCCAGCTCGCCGAGCAGCTGCGCATTGCGGCCGCCCGGCGCTACCCTCGGCAGTGGCCACTCTACGAGCTGAGCTTTAAGAGCCAGCGCTCGCTGCATCGCGGCAGAGGCCAGCGCGACCCGATCGAGGACTACTGGCTGGCCGTGGATCGCCCCCCGCGCGGCGCCGGCGTGCTGGTGGCCGTGAGCGCCACAGAGCGCGCTGTGCTTGTGGGCCTCCAGCTCTGGCGCGCCCGCAAGGATGAGCTCGCCCGCCTCTGGGCCACCGCCCGCCCCGTGCTCGAGCCCGTGGTCGCCCGCATCGAGCGCGGGGGCCAGGCGCGCTTCGTGGGGTCCGAGGGCGCAGCCCCCCCCAATGCTGCGCCGATCGCGCTACTGCCCCAGGCAGGCGGCGCGCTCTGGCTCGACCGCTACCTCGACAATCGTGGCGCTGGCTACCTCTGGGCCGGCTTTGTCTACCCCTGGGATGCACTGCCCGACGATCTGGCGGAGCGCATCACCGCCGATGTGCTCGATCTGCTGCCGCTCAACGAGGCCTTGATGGAGGAGGCCGAGGCGCTGGCGCCCGCTGGCGCCGCCCTGCGCGAGCGCAGCGCCACCTATGCCCCCACCGGCATTCCGCCCATCGAGCTGATCGCCGAGCGCGTGCGCGGCCGTGGCTTCGCCGTGAGCGATCTGACCCTGCGCGCCTACCACGTGGCGCTCCAAACGCGCCCGCTCGTGATCCTGCCCGGCATCAGCGGCACCGGCAAGACGCGCCTTACCCGGCTGTACGCCGACGCCGTGTACGACCTGTCGGCCGGTCGCCCGAACCCCTTCTATCTTGCGGTGGCTGTGCAGCCCGACTGGCACAACGCCCGCGACCTGCTGGGCTACTACAACGCCCTCACCGGCAGCTACCACCCCACGCCCTTTCTGCGCTTTATGCTCGCCGCAAGCGCCGACCCACAGCAGACGTTTTATGTCTGTCTCGACGAGCTCAATCTGGCCCGCCCTGAGTACTATCTGGCGCCGATCCTCTCGGCTATGGAGACAAGCGAGGGCCTGATCGACCTGGGCACGCCCACCCCCGAGACGCCCCTAGTTGGCGGCGGCATGCTGCGCAGCCCCACGCGCCTGCCGGTGAACCTGCGCCTCACCGGCACCGTCAATGTGGACGAGAGCACCTTCTCGCTGAGCGACAAGCTCTTAGATCGCGCCAACCTGATCGAGCTGACCGACGTGGATCTCCCTGGCTTCCGCGCGAGCTACGGCGGCGCCGTGGACGAGACGGTCTGGCGCGTGATCACGGAGGTGTACGCGATCGTGGCGGAGGCCGGGCACCCGTTCGGCTACCGCACGATCGGCGAGATACTGCGTTATGTCGAGCATGCGCGCGGTTCGCTGGAGCCGCGCCAGGCCATCGACCTCCAGCTCAAGCAGAAGGTGCTGCCGCGCCTGCGCGGCGAGGACGCGCCCCGCCTGCGCCGCGCGCTGGGCGAGCTGCTGAGTCTGAGCCTGGGGATCGAGCAGCGCGCGTGGGGCCGCGCCGCCCAGGTGAGCCCCGCCCAGCTGGCCGCCGCCGCCTTCCCCGAGAGTG
The DNA here is from genome assembly GCA_043752655.1 of Chloroflexota bacterium. GTDB lineage: Bacteria > Chloroflexota > Chloroflexia > Chloroflexales > Chloroflexaceae > OHK40. The sequence goes on along the minus strand of JAYUYB010000205.1, from coordinate 9,660 downwards.
CGGCCAAGCTGCGGCGCATGCTGGAGCGGCTTGATCAGGACGGGTTTACCGATTTCTATGGGTAGACGGTGGACGGTGGACGGTGGACGGTGGACGGTGGCGCACACTCTTCCTGGAAGCTGATAGAAGGCATCTACCCCATGAGCGCCACCACCGCCGAAGTTGTGATCTGCGGGGCGGGCATCGCCGGAATCGCTGCCGCCCACGCGCTGGCACTGGGCCATGGCGTGCGCGATGTGCTGCTCGTGGAGCGCGGCGACCCGCTCGCACTCACCAGCGACAAGTCGACCGAGGCCTACCGCGACTGGTGGCCCGACCCAGCTATGGTCCAGCTGATGGGCCGCAGCATCGATATGCTAGAGGCGATCGCGCACGCGACCGACAACGCGATCCTGCTCAACCGGCGCGGCTACCTCTACGCCACCGCCGACGCGGCCACCCTGTCGGCCTTTCGCGCTGGCGCCGAGGCCATTGCTGCCGCAGGCGCCGGGCCGCTGCGCCTTCACGGCGTGGGCGAGGCTGGCCCGGCCTACCAGCCCGCGCCGGCCCACGGCTTCGCGGGCCTGCCGCGCGGCGCCGACCTGCTGCTTAACCAGGCGCTGATCCGCGCGCAGTTCCCGTACCTCACCGAGCGCACGCTGGCGGTGCTGCACGCACGGCGCGCGGGCTGGTTCAGCGCCTGGCAGCTCGGCGCGCATCTGCTGGAAGAGGCCCGCGCCCACGGCGTGCGCCTGCTGCGCGGCGAGCTCGTCGGCGTCGAGACAGCGGGCGGGCGCGTGCGCGGCGTCGAGGTTGCCACCGAGTCTGGCACGCGCCGCATCAGCACGCCGATATTTGTAAGCGCGGCGGGGCCGCTTCAGGCGCAGGTGGGGCAGCTGCTGGGCCTGGAGTTGCCGCTCTTCAACGAGCTGCACCTGAAGGCCGCCATCAGCGACCCGCTTGGCGTGGTGCCGCGCGACGCCCCGCTGCTGATCTGGAATGATCCCGTGGCTCTAGCGTGGAGCACGGCGGAGCGCGCCGAGCTGGCCGACGACCCCGAGCTGCGCTGGCTGCTCGACCCGCTGCCGGGCGGTGTCCACGGGCGGCCCGAGGGGAGCGATGGCGCGAGCACGCTGCTGCTACTCTGGGACTATCACACTCAGCCCGTGGCGCCGCGCTTCCCCATCGCCAGCGACCCGCAGCTCGTCGAGCTTGCGCTGCGCGGCATGGCCACCATGCTCCCTGGTCTGAGTGCGTATGTCGAGCGGGTGCCGCAGGGCTTTATCGACGGCGGCTACTACACGCGCACGCGTGAGAACCGCCCGCTGATCGGCCCGCTGCCCGTGGGGGGGGCCTACATCAGCGGCGGCTACTCTGGCTTCGGCCTGATGGCCGCCTGCGCGGCGGGCGAGCTGCTCGCCGCTCATATCGCGGGAGCGGCGCTGCCAGCCTACGCGCCCGCCTTCGCCCTCGCCCGCTACGAGGATCCCGCCTACGTTGCGGCCCTCGCGGGCTGGGGCGGGGATGGGCAGCTCTGAGGGTATCGGGCAATGCGCCCAACTACTTACGGGCAGATCAGCGTAGGCATACGGCGCATGCGCAGCACCTGCTCCACAACGCTGCCAAGCAGCAGGTCGCTCACGGCGCCGTGGCCGTGGCCGCCCATGATCACCAGCTCGCTGCGGGTCTGCTCGGCGGCCGCCATGATCGCGATGGCAGGCGGGCCGCTCACGCTCAGGAACTCCGCCTTCAGGCCGTGCTCCGTCAGGTAGGCCTTGGCGCGGATGCGGGAGCCCTCCACGCTGCTGCGCCGTGGGTCGGGCACCGTCACCACGGCCAGCGCCACGCCCCAGCGGGCGGCGAGGTAGGTGGCGAGCACCAGGGCCTCCTCGGCCTTCGGGCTGCCGTCGTAGGCCAGGAGCACGCGCTCGATGTTGTGCGCCACGTGCGGCACCGTGAGCACAGGGCGCACCGAGGTACGAATCAGGCTGTGCAGCCCGGATTTCAGCCGGTCAAGCGGGCCTGGACCAGGCGGGTAGCTGATCTGGAGCACCACCAGATCGACCCAGCGGCTGCGCTCGCGGATGCTGCGCGCCACGGGGCCAACCTCCAGCGCCAGGCGCCCCGTGACCCCGGCAGCGGTGCAGCGGGCCTGAAATTCCTCGCGCAGGGCCAGGGCCTGCGGGCTCGCCAGTTGGGCTTCGTCGCGCACCACGTGCAGCCCATAGAGGCGGGCTCGCTCACGGGTGGCCAGCACGATAGCCTGCTCCAGCGCCGCCCAGCCAGCTGGCTCGCCGCTGAGCGGCACCATAATCTCGTCGAAGAGCCAGACCTCGTGGGGCGCCTGGCGGCCCTGGCGCCAGAGGCCAGGCGGGGGGGCTGGGGTGAGCCCCTCGGGCCGGATCAATTCGAGCATCTGCTCGCCCGCCCTGGCGGGCGTCGTCTTGCGCTCGGCGAGATCGGTGGCCGCGCGCTCGGTGCTGATCTCCCAGCCGAGCCCGCGCTCCAGCTCGGCGCGGTGCTCCGCGATCCAGATATAGAGATCCGTCTCGGTGCGGCCCGGAAACTCGCGCAGCAGCCCGCGCTCGCGGATCGTCACCACCACAGGCATGTAGACCGTATCGTAGAAGTGGGTGGCGGCTTCGTCTAGCGCAACCTCTGCGCCGCGCTCGGCCCCGAGGTGGTAGCGGTGGACATCGATATGCTCGCGCAGCACGCGGTACTGGCCGGGCTCGGTGAAGACCAGCGTGGCGCCAGGGCGCGTCTCGTCTAGGCGCGTCTGCTCCAGAAACTCGGTCTGCTCGGCGCGGATCACCAGCTCGCGCGGCTGCACGTCCGGGGTGATCTGCACGCGGCTGCGAAACGGGATCACGTAGGCCTGGATCGTCTTGGCGCCATTTTGGCGGGCCACCGACACGCGATGGTTGCCGTCCACCACAAAGTAGACCGCGCCAATCTGGTAGACATCGATCGGCGGCAGGCCGGCAAAGCCGTTGGTGGCGACCATCACACGCGCCCAGCGCTCGGAGTCGGAGTCGTTGCGGGGCAGGAAGCTGCGGCTAAAATCCTGGTAGCGGCCCACGCTGCCGACAATCGCCTCAAGCGGGATCTCGCGCAGCTGCCGCTCGGAGCTAGCTGTGGCCCGCAGCTGGCGGCGCACATCCTCGAAGTTGAGCAGCTCGGCGGAGCTGCCAGTCACCCCGGAGAGCAGCCGCTCCATATCGGCGCGGCGCCGCAGCCGACGAAAGTCCTCAACCGCCATCGCGATCGACCCGCCCTGGGAGTCAGTCATAGGTGCTGCTATCTACTTTGCGCCTGCCAAGCTGCGGCGCCCTCTGGGGTAGATCCTACGCGCTCTGGCGCCTGCCGTCAACCCCCTTGACAGCGCCGCACCGCGCTGCTATACTCCCCTTAACCCATTAAGTGCTTAATCCATTAACCGCGATGCAAGGCGGGCCAGCGTGGCGACGATCAAGGATGTAGCGGGGCGCGCCGGGGTCTCCACAGCCACCGTGTCGTATGTGCTGAACGGCACTGGCACGGTTACGCCTGCTACCAGGCTGCGCGTGATGGAGGCCGTAGACGCGCTGAGCTACCAGCCCAACCACGCCGCACGCAGCATGCGCACGCGCTCGCGCACCCTTGGCCTGGTGCTTCCAGAGTACGCCACCGGCCTGGCCGATCCGGCATTGGCCGAGTTGGTGGCTGGGCTTTCTGAGGGCGCTGCGGCTGCAGGCTCCTACCTGCTGCTCGCGTCTGCGGCCGAAGGCCAGCTTGAGCAAGAGCTTGGCGCCCAGCTCGCAGGCACTGGTCGGGTGGATGGCCTTGTGCTGCTCGATCTGCGCGTGGCCGACGAGCGCGCCCACGTCCTTGCCGCAGCCGGCGTGCCCTGCATTGGCGCCGGCACAGCTGTGGAGGGGCTTGGCTGCCCCACGGTGGGCTTTGATCTTGTGCGCGGCGCCGGGGATGCCACCCGCCACCTGCTCTCCCTCGGCCACCGGCGGCTCGGCATGATCGCGCTGCCATCGGACATGGCGGACAGCGAGCCGTTCTACAGCGGCTTCGTGGGCGCCCTGGAGGCCGCCGGGGTAGAGGCCGACCCGGCCCTGGTGGTGGAGGCAGGCACAAGCGAGGACGACGGCATCGCCGCGATGCAGGAGCTGCTCAGCGCCCCCGAGCCGCCCAGCGCCGTGCTCGCCGCCAGCGACGCCCTCGCCTTCGGGGCCATGCACGCCCTGCGGGACGCCGGCCTCGGGGCCGGGCGCGATCTCGCGCTGGTAGGCTGCGGCGATCTCCCGCTCGCCGCCCATACACACCCACCCCTCACCACGCTCCGGGCCCCGCGCCGCGCGCTCGGCGTCGAGCTGGCCCGCCGACTGGTCGCTTTGGTGGAGGGTCGGGCGCTCCCGCAGGCCCAAGCCACCCTCGCGCTCCAGCTGATCGTCCGGCGCAGCAGTGCGCCGCCACGGGTCCGCTAGCAAATAAGCGGCGAGGCGCCTGCCTTGCCACAGCACCCAAAGAAGGGATCTCGCATCATGGCCGGTATCAAGTTCGACCACGTCTGGAAGCGCTTCGCCGAGGTGACGGTGCTCAAAGATCTCAACATCGAGATCAACGACGGCGAGTTTCTCGTGCTCGTCGGCCCGTCGGGCTGCGGCAAGTCCACCGCGCTGCGCTGCCTGGCCGGCCTCGAGGAGATCACGGACGGCAACATCTGGATCGGCGACCGCGTAGTGAACGACGTGCCGCCCAAGGATCGCGACATCGCGATGGTCTTCCAGAGCTATGCGCTCTACCCGCACATGAGCGTCGCCGACAACATGGCCTTCGGCCTGAAGCTGCGCAAAGTGCCCAAGCCCGAGATCGACAAGCGCGTCAAAGAGGCCTCCGACATGCTGGACATCACCCACCTGCTGGAGCGCAAGCCCAAGGCGCTCTCCGGCGGCCAGCGCCAGCGCGTGGCTCTCGGGCGCGCCATCGTGCGCGACCCGGCCGTCTTCCTGATGGACGAGCCGCTCTCGAACCTGGACGCCAAGCTGCGCGTCCAGACCCGCGCCGAGATCTCGAAGCTGCACCAGCGCCTCAAGACTACCTTCATCTACGTGACCCACGACCAGACCGAGGCCATGACGATGGGCACGCGCATCGCCGTCATGCGCGACGGCATCCTCCAGCAGCTCGACAGCCCCCAGAACCTCTACGACTCGCCCGCCAACATGTTTGTGGCCGGCTTCATCGGCAGCCCGTCTATGAACTTCTTCGAGGCCAAGCTCGACCGGGTTAACAACGGCATCGCCGTGGTGATCGGCAAGGATTTCGTCGTGCCCGTGCCGCAGACGAAGCTCGACAAGGTGGGCAGCCACACCGGCAAGAGTGTCTACTTCGGCATTCGCCCCGAGGACGTCCACGACGCCGGCTATGTGGCCCGCGGCGTCGACGAGACGGCCAAGATCATGTCCCAGGTGAACCTCACCGAGTCGATGGGCTCCGAGGTCTTCGCCTACGTGGAGAGCGGCGGCAAAGAGTTCATCGGCCGCCTCGACCCGCGCACTGCGGCCCGGACGGGCCACCCGCTCGAGATCGTGCTCGACATGGACAAGATGCACGTCTTCGACCGCGAGACCGAGAAGGCGCTGGTGTAGGAGAGAGCGGGGGGATGTCTGGACCACGAACGGCGCGAAATGGCACGAACGGGCACGAACCGCCACCCCCTGCGGTTTCGCGGTGGTTCGTGCCCGTTCGTGGCTTCGTGGTCCAAAGGTATCCTCTCCATCATCGCTGTAGCGACAGGTGACAGGTCAACCAAAGTCTGGTAGACTCTCCGGCATGCAGCTCCCCGATGTCAACCTTGACGCCATCTCCGACCTCGAAATCCGCGAGGTCGTTCGCCAACTGCTGAACATCATCGAGCAGCTTGCGGCTGAGGACGCCGCGCTGCGCGCCGAGAACCAGCAACTGCGCGATGAGAACGCACGGCTCAAGGGTGGCGCGGGGAAACCGACCATCAAGCCATCGGTGCCGCCGCCGTCAGACCACTCCTCGGAAGCCGAGCGCCAAATCCACACGCCCCGTGGCAAACCCAAGAAAAACGCGACCCTGACCGTGACCCGCGAGGAACGCTGTGTGGTCGACCGGACGACCCTGCCTGCCGACGCGCGCTTGAACGGCACACGCGAAACCATCGTGCAAGACCTCGTCATCGAGGTCGAGGTCATCCGCTTTGTGCGTGAGGAATGGTTCGTCCCCTCAACCAACCAAACCATCCTGGCTCCGCTGCCGCCTGGCTACCAGGGTGCCTTCGGCCCGACGCTCCAGGCCCTCATTCCGGCGCTCGGTCACGATACCTCCAACGTGTCGCAGCCGGCCCTGCTGAACTTCCTGCGCACGATGGGCCTGTCCATTGGCACCGGTACCGTGGCGCGCTTGCTGCTCGACCACAGTGGCCGCTGGAGTGAGGAAGCCGACGCCATCCATCAGGCCGGGCTTGTCAGCGGGCCGTGGGTCGCGACCGACCAGACTTCGACCCGTGTGGACGGGCAGAACGAGGTCTGCCACGTGCTGGGAAACGCGCTGTTCACGAGCTACCATACCCGACCCGGCGGCACGCGGCAGGATGTGCTGGCCATACTGTGGGGGCAGGAGTTGGTGTTCCGGTTGAACGCTGAGGCGTTGGACTGGCTGGCGAAGACGAGCCTTCCAGTCGCGCTGCGCAACCGTCTGGTGCGGGCCTTGCCGTGGGAGCGCGATGTGACGAGCTCCGAACTGCAAACACAGCTGCGGGCAGCAGGCATCACGCTGGGACGCCAGCAGCTTCAGCAGGTCGGTGATGCGCTGGCGGTGGCAGCATACCACGCCCAGACGAGCGTACCCATCGTGGCGTGGCTGCTGAGCGACGACGCGACGGTGTATGACCATTTGAGTGAGGGCCACGGGCTGTGCTGGGTGCACGACTGGCGGCACTATGCCAAGCTGCGGCCGGTTGTGGCGAGTCATCTGTATGAGCTCCAGCAGTATCGCACGGCGTACTGGAAGCTGTATCGGGCGCTGCTGGCCTATCGAGCGGCACCAACAGCACAGGAGCGGGCACGCTTGCGAGAGGCGTTCGACAGGCTGGCACAGCGCCAGACGGGCTACGACGCACTCGACGACCGCATACGCAAGACGGCCGACAAGCGCGCGCAGTTGCTCGCAGTGCTCGACCTTCCGGACCTGCCGCTGCATAATAATGACATGGAGTTGGCGGCACGGCGGCGGGTACGTAAACGCGATGTGAGCTTCGGGCCACAGTCGCGGGCGGGTGCGCGTGCCTGGGACACGTTTCAGACCATCGCGGCGACGGCTGCGAAGCTTGGTGTGGGGCTGTTCCACTACTTGCGTGACCGATTGGTCAACCCCAAGACAACACCCTCGCTCGCCGAGCGCATTGCCGAGCGCTCGCTCATCGCTGCTCAGCCCGCTGGCTGACTCCAGCGATTTTGGAGAGGATACGAGATAGCGGCACTTGTATTTACATAAATTATCCATTTTTACTTATTAAAGATAATTCAGTGGCTCTCTCACAGGAGTTCCAGTTGGAAATGGTTGGTTTGAGATGTCCGTCGGTTCACCCAACGGTTGTTGAATAGTAGAAGGAATATACGGGACTAATGTTACTACAACGGTTACTTCTTCTCCATTTCGCTTGATCTGAACGTTTAATGTTTCTCCAGCTTCTTTTTCTGCAAGAAGCTGTCGAATCCGAGGTGCTTCTTGAGATGGATCAATATCCTCAACGAGTATAAGGACATCACCAACGCGAATATCTGATAGCCCCGCTGAGTTCTGCGGTTCGACATGTACAATTACATCATTTGGGTCAAATACTACACCAAGCTGCGGCGCGGGGCTTGATGCCGCTAAACCAACGGCAGTAACATTCACGCCTGTTTCTGGGTTTATTCCACATCCAATGAGTGATACCATTACGATGAGTGCAATAATGCTTGTTCGCATCGCTAAACTCCTTATCGCTAATGTGGTTTTACTCTTACAGGAAAATTTCTAACCTGTAGTTTGCAACGTTTCTTCTTCTAGGCTCGGTCTGACAATCTGATTCCGTGAACGATTACGTGTGGGCTTCTTGTGCTTCAACCGTATTAGAATGCGGAATCTGAGCGAGGACAGGGCAAATCTCCTACACGATCCCGACTTGCCAGACAGAGTCTAGTATACTCAATTTTGTACAACAGAAAGTGCGGCCCAACGCCGGGCGTCAGCTGCGCCGCTGGCGGGCGTCTGAAGCGTGGAGGACGTGGGGGAGAGGCAGCTGCCAGGCAATGCGCGTGCGGCCGACCGCTGGAGCGCCGGGAGTTTTGGATCGTCAGAAGCGCCTGATGGTTGGGGATTGCCGTGTTAGGACAGGCCGTAGCGCATTGGCCGGGTGAATCGCGCCCAGCCCACGAGCCGCGCCAGCGGCGTCCGCTGCACAGCCTGGTTAGCCTGCACTTCGCTTCTCCGCAGAGCTATTCTTGTGCGAAAACGATTGCTGTTATCTCTTTTTGATATGGTTTTGGTGTTCGTTGTAGTATGTATTTTGTATTTGAGACGCAGTTATTTGCGTCATAATTAACATAAATGTATATCTCTTGACCGTTGTACTGTTCGGCAACAAAAGAGATGCCTTCTGGTGGTGGTGTTATGTTTAACAAAGACACTTTTCTTCCTGCCCTATCTGGGAGAGGAATAGGAATATCTGGAGAAATTGATAACACAAACTTACAACTCTCCCGCAAAACATCTTTCCATTTCTTTACAGGAACGGTTGTCCCATCAGGTAGGCGCAGAAACCGAGGTCGTCGTCCTGTGACATCGGTTACGTGTGTTAGTGGAATAAAGCTCGCTACTGAAGCTTGTTCCTTTGCTGTTGTAGTGGCAGCCTTCACCTCAAGCGGTGACACATGGAGGGGAGCCGTTTGCGGCTGTTGTATAAGGAGTGTCTTTATTTGTTCCAATTCTTTACGCAGGGTGGCAACCATACTTTCAAGTTGGTCTACCTGCTGCGCTAGACGGTCAATGTTTTGTTCCTCCGGCCAAAACTTTGCAGCATCAAGCCGTTGAACGAGATAGGCAGAACTCTCAATAGGATCATCTACCGCAAGATTGATAGTCTTCGCTGCTTGAACATTCCCTGGCTGGAACGAGGTAAAATGTTGCCAAATACTACCATCGGTGAGAAAAATATCTTGGAGCTTGAATGTAAATGCGTAATTTACGAGGCTCATGATAAAGTCTGTCTGATTGAGGTTCGTCTGGAGTGATTTAGCCTCAATGATGATACATATCGCGGCATTGTGATCGTAGAGTGCATAATCGACTCGTGATTTCTCCAACGTGCGCTCAACTTCAACCATGTACGTATTTGCCGTATCCCATCCTAATGCACGGAGAACCGGATCGACAAGGACTGCACGGGTGGCTGCTTCATTTTTCCGTAGCGTATCTTTATACCGCTCTGCGGCTTCCTTGACTTGACTCAACACGTCACTTAGGTTACTCAGTGGGCTACGAATACGCATTAATGATACCCTTGACACGAGGAGACCTTCACGTGCCCCTCTATAGCTCCAAAGTATACCATCTTCATCTTGAAATGAGAAGTATTTTTGAGGGGGTGTGGTAGATCTGGAGAAGTGCTGGCTAACG